>DAOLKI010000282.1:0-4117 GCA_035331665.1 Rhodocyclaceae bacterium | reverse complement strand
CCATTCCGCCCATTCCGCCCATTCCGCCCATTCCGCCCATTCCGCCCATTCCACCGCCGCTCCCGCAGGTGTGCGCGTCTCCAAACTGATGGCGGAACGGGGTCTCTGCTCGCGCCGCGAAGCGGATGCCTTCATCGAGCGCGGCCTGGTTTTCGTGAACGGCGAGCGGGTGAAGGAACTGGGGACCCGCGCGGCCCCCGACGCGGACATCCGCCTGGGTGCCGAGGCAAAGGCCAGCCAGGCCCGCCAGGCGACGATCCTGCTCCACAAGCCCATGGGCTACGTCTCGGGGCAGGCCGAGGATGGCCACCAGCCCGCCGCGACGCTGGTCCGCGCCGACACGCAGCAGGCCGGCGACCCGCGCCGCTTCCAGCCCGCCCACCTGAGGGGCCTCGCGCCGGCGGGACGCCTGGACATCGATTCCACGGGCCTGCTGGTCCTCACCCAGGACGGCCGCATCGCCCGCAAGCTGATCGGCGAGGACTCGGACATCGAGAAGGAATATCTGGTCCGGGTCGAGGGCCGGCTGGACGAGCACGGCCTCGCCCGGCTGAATCACGGCCTTGCGCTGGATGGCAAGGCGTTGCGGCCGGCAAAGGTGACCTGGGCCAATCCGGACCAGTTGCGCTTCCTCCTGAAGGAAGGCAGGAAACGCCAGATCCGCCGCATGTGCGAGTTGGTGGGCCTGAAGGTGGTAGGTCTGAAACGGGTGCGCATCGGCCGCGTGCGCCTCGGTGATCTGCCACCCGGGCGGTGGCGCTACCTGCGCGACGACGAGCAGTTCTGATTCGTGCCTACGGCGGTCCTCCGGCGTGGCTAAGCCACCCGAGGGCCCCCCGACCTGCCTGCCGACCTGTTGCGAAGCAGGCCGTCAGCAGGTAGCCGCCCGTCGGCGCCTCCCAGTCCAGCATCTCACCGGCACAGAAGACGCCAGGTAATGCATTTAGCATCATACTCCCATCCAGGCCGGAAAAATCGACGCCACCCGCCGAACTGATCGCCTCGTCGATCGGCCGTGGCGCCGCCAGGGTCAGCGGCAACGCCTTGATGGCCGCCGCGAGAGACTCCGGCGCCGAGAACGCCTCCTTCGGCAGGCATTCGCGGAGCAGCGCGGTCTTCACGCCGCGCAGGTTCAGGCGGCTTTGCAGATGGCCGGAAAGGGAGCGCGAACCCCGCGGATGCGCCAATTCCCGCCGCACCTGTTCCACGGTCCGCCCCGGCAACAGGTCCACGTGCATCGTCACCGCACCCGCCGCCTCGATCCGGTCGCGCAGGACGGCGGACAGTCCATAGACGGGGCCGCCCTCGACGCCGGTTGCCGTGATCATCACGTCCCCGGTGCGGCGGTCCCCCGCGGCACCCATCCCGGCCTGGATCGCCACCGACTTCACGGGTTGGCCGGCGAAGCGCGCGCGGAAATGGGGGCTCCACCCGCGGCCCCCCGGACCGCCGGCGGCCACGTCGAAACCGCAGTTGGCAGGACGCAGATCGGCCACCGGAATCTCGCGCCGGCGCAGGATCGGGACCCAGGTACCGTCGGAACCGAGCTTCGCCCAACTGCCGCCACCGAGGGCCAGGACGGTGGCCTCGGCCCGGGTCGTGAAATGCCCTGTCGGTGTCGAGAAGCGCAGGTTGGTGTCCGCATCCCAACCCAGCCACCGGTGCCGCACGTGGAAACGAACCCCCTGCGCGCGCAACCGGTGCAGCCACGCACGCAACAGCGGCGCGGCCTTCATGCCTTCCGGGAAGACCCGGCCGGAACTGCCGATGAAGGTGGCGATCCCGAGGCCATGGATCCACGCACGCAACGCCTCCGGACCGAAGGAATCCAGCAGGGGCGCCAACAATCCGGCGCGCGGTCCATAGCGGGCCAGGAAGGCTTCCGGCGGTTCGGAGTGGGTGATGTTCATGCCGCCCTTGCCTGCCATCAGGAACTTGCGGCCGACCGAAGGCATCGCATCGAAGACTTCCACGGGAACGCCTGCGGCGGCCAGCACCTCGGCCGCCATCAGGCCGGCCGGACCGCCACCGACCACAGCCACCGGAATCCGCGCAATTGTCATGGTATCGGGATCCTCCGAGGACTCACCAGCGGGCCACCGTCGTGTATTCCAGGGTGGCCTTGCCCTCGCCGGGCACCGTGATGCTCCAACTGGCCGCTCCGGAACTTTCCTTCACGTGCCGGTGGCTCTCCTCCGTCACCTTCCAGTCGCCCGGCATGGGCTCGACGAGCCTCACCGTCACCGGCTTCGGATCGGCGTTGCGGATCTCGATCCGGAAGGAGGACTGCCAGGCGTTGCCGGGAAGGCTCCGGTAGTCGGTCTGCACCCGGTCGGCCGTGATGTCGAAGGCTTCACCCAGGCGCAGGCGGAGCTTCTCGCCCTTGGCGGTATGGGCGATGGCGTCCTCGCCCACGAGCTGCGCGCCGCCCCGGGAATCCCGCGAATAGACCCGCACGGTGCCCTGGGGCAGGGGCTTGCCGAGCTCGCCCCCCTTGTTCTCGAAAGACAGGTAAACGGAGGGCTTCAGCTTGCGGCCGATCTCCGCGTAGCGCCCCTGGTAGTACCACGCAGCACCCTGCAGTTCGTACTCCCTGCTCACCGGGATCGCTGCGGCCGACAGCAGCGCCACCTGTTTCACCTGGTTGTCGAGGACGGTGGTCGGCTGATCCAGGGTGTAGAGGTGGTACTCGAACAATTTTTCCTCCTTCATCTCCCGGGCCGGGGCGGCGGCCGGCATGGACATGCCCTTCGCCATGGCGAGACGGGGTTCCGGCACCCGGTTCAGGGTGCCCGCCACGAGTTGGAGGCGCGCGCCCTCGTAGGCCGTGCCGCTCTGGTTCGTCAGGGTGACCCATCCGGCCAGATTCATCTGCTTTCCGTCCGCATCCAGGGTGGCGATGTAATCCGCCTTCCAGCCCAGCCCCTGGGTCAGATACATCAGTTCCGCTTCCTGGGCCCCGGCCTTCGGCGCCTGCAGCGTCACCGACAACGTGGGACGTTCGCGCAGCGTGGCCGGCACGGAATCGAAGGAAAGGCGCCCGGCCGCGCCGGTTTCGATGCGATCGGGATACTTGAGCACGACGCCGTCGTTGGTGGCCAGCACCGTCGCACGTTCGACCGACTCCCCGCCGGTGGCGGGGTTGGTGCGGATCACAGTCACCTGCCGTCCGACGTACTTGCGCAACAGCGTGTTCGGGGTCAGCAGGTCGAAGTCGAAGTTCTGTTCCACCAAGGCGAAACCGGCGCCGCCCAGGGAACGCAGGCTGGCGGTCTCGGGACGGATGCGCGCCGCCACCTCGCGAAAGGCGACGGTGTTCGGCCCCGCCGCCAGTTCCAGGCGCCGGGCGTCCTTCACCAGGGCCTGGCCATCGTTATAGATGGTGACGGCCAGGGAGGTGCGGGTCTCCGGCCCGGAAGGGGTCTCGGCGGAAAAGGAGGTCAGGGGCAGGCTGGCCAGCAGGGCCAGGACGGAAGCGGCGTATCTCATGGCAGGCTCCTAGGCGGGTCGTGTCAGCACCTTAACGGAGAAGACACGCAAACGGGGTTGGGAGCCCGACCGCAATGCGCGGCCCCTTCCCGGAACCGCCGACAGCGGCTAGGATGCGCGCCACCTTCCCGCCACGCCCCATGTCGCGACTGCCTCCGGCCCTCTTCCTCCTCGGTCCCACCGCCAGCGGCAAGACGGCCACCGCCCTTGAACTGGCCGGCCGCTTGCCGGTGGACATCGTCAGTGTCGATTCCGCCCAGGTGTTCAAGGACATGGACATCGGGACGGCCAAGCCCGACGCGGCCACCCTCGCGCGTTTTCCGCACCGCCTGATCGACCTGATCACGCCCGAGCAGCGCTACTCGGCGGCTCGCTTCCGGGAAGATGCCCTGCGCGAGATGGCCAACATCACGGCCAACGGCCGGATTCCGTTGCTGGTGGGCGGCACCATGCTCTATTTCAAAGCCCTGCGGGAGGGCCTCGCCGACCTGCCGGCGGCCGACCCGGCCCTGCGGGCGGCCATCGACGCCGACGCCGCGGCCCGCGGTTGGCCGGCCCTGCACGCGGATCTTGTGCGCCTGGACCCGCATACCGCGGCGCGCCTCGAGCCCACCGACGCGCAACGCAT
>DAOLKI010000281.1:0-4125 GCA_035331665.1 Rhodocyclaceae bacterium | reverse complement strand
TGAGCGAAAAGCAGAAGGGCGAGGCGAAGACCGCCCGCATCCCGATCAAGGTCGTGCCGGCGGAGACGGTGCTGAAGAAGCCGTCGTGGATCCGCGTCAAGGCCGGTTCGGACGCGTCGAAGTTCGCCGACGTGAAGCGCATCCTGCGCGATCATCACCTGCACACGGTGTGCGAGGAGGCCACCTGCCCCAACATCGGCGAGTGCTTCGGCAAGGGCACGGCCACCTTCATGATCCTCGGCGACCTGTGCACGCGCCGCTGCCCGTTCTGCGACGTGGGCCACGGCAAGCCGCTGCCGCCGGATCGCGAGGAGCCCGAGAAACTCGCGCGCACCGTGGCCGCCCTCGGCCTCAAATACGTCGTCATCACCAGCGTGGACCGGGACGACCTGAAGGACGGCGGTGCCGGCCACTTCGCCGAGTGCATCGGCCGCTTGCGCGAACTGTCCCCGGGCACCCGCATCGAAGTCCTCGTACCGGACTTCCGCGGCCGGCTGGAGATCGCCCTCGAGGCGCTGGGGGCCGCGCCCCCCGACGTCATGAACCACAACCTGGAGACCGTGCCGCGCCTGTACAGGCAGGCCCGGCCGGGCGCCGACTATGCCCACTCCCTGCGCCTGCTCAAGGAGTTCAGGATGCGCCACCCGGGCATACCGACCAAGTCCGGCCTCATGGTGGGCCTCGGTGAAACGGACGAGGAGATCCTGGCGGTCATGCGCGACCTGCGCGCCCACGACGTGGAGATGCTGACCATCGGGCAATATCTCGCACCCTCGGGCCACCACCTGCCGGTCACCCGTTACGTGCATCCGGACGTCTTCGCCATGTTCGGCCGGGAGGCGGAGGCCATGGGTTTCTCACATGCCGCCAGCGCGCCGCTGGTGCGCTCCTCCTACCACGCCGACCAGCAGGCCCACCAGGCGGGCGTGACCGGCTGACGGCCCGGCTGCGCGCTCGCCGGGCGGGGCGCCGCGGCGCCGTCCGCTATTGCACCGGAGGCAAAGCCCTCAGGCCGGCCACGAGGGCGGCCAGATCGCCGGCCAGCGAATCCAGGGTTGCCGGGTCAATGGGCGCATCGGAATCGCGCAGCAGCGCCTCCACCGTCGCGGCCCGCTTGCTGACTTCCGTGGCCCCAAGAGTTCCGGCGGCACCCTTCAGGGCGTGGGCGAGGCGGCGGGCCCCCGCGCGGTCGCCCCCGGCCAGGGCGGACCGGATGCCGTCCACGTCCGCGTGGTGGTTGGCGGCGAAGATGCCCAGCAGGCGAATGTAGCTCGCGGCGCGTCCGCGGACGCTCTTCAGCCCCGTCTCGACATCCAGCCCCCCGATGCCCGCCAGGGCGGCGATCTCCGGCGCCGATCTGGCGGCGCCCGCCGAAACCGGGCCGGAAGGCGGCGGCGACGCTGCAATCCCTGCGTCCCTGGCCGGGCCCGGAACGGTGGCCCGCCGCGGTGGCCCTTCGTCTCCGCTGCCGACATCCCGCTGGGGTCCGCGCGCCAGCCAACGCAGCAGCGCGGCGTAAAGGGTGTCCGGATCGACGGGCTTCGCCACGTGGTCGTTCATGCCGGCGGCAAGGCAGCGGTCGCGGTCCTCGCCGAAGGCATTGGCGGTCATGGCGACGATGGGCAGGTTGCCGTACCCGTCCAGGGAACGGATCGCCCGGGCCGCGGCCTCGCCATCCATCACCGGCATCTGCACGTCCATCAGCACCAGGTCATAGGGCCGGGTGCGCACCATGGCCAACGCCTGGGCACCGTCGGACGCCACGTCCACCTCCAGGCCGGCGTCGCCGAGCAGGGTGGCCGCGACCTCCTGGTTCACCGCGTTGTCCTCGGCCAGGAGCACCCGACGTCCGCGATAGCGCCTCTGCAGTTCGCCCAGCGGGTCCGAGACCTGGGCCGTGGCCGCCGGCTCCACGGTACCGCGCGACAGTCTGGCCGTGAACCAGAAGGTGCTGCCACGACCGGGTGCGCTCTCGACCCCCACATCGCCGCCCATCATCGTTGCCAGGTGGCGCGTGATGGCCAACCCCAGGCCCGTCCCGCCGAATCGCCGGGTCGTGGAATCGTCGGCCTGTTCGAACGGGGTGAACAGCCGTTGCCGCACCTCGTCGCTCATGCCGATGCCGGTGTCCTCGACCTCGAAGCGCAGGACCATCTCACCGCCGGCCAGCTCGGAGATCTTGCGGATGCGCAGCGTGATGCCCCCCTGTTCCGTGAACTTCACGGCATTCCCGAAGTAATTGAGCAGGGCCTGGCGCAGGCGCAACGGGTCGCCGCGCAGCAGCGGCGGCACGCCTTCGGCGTCGACCCGCAGGGCGAGCCCCTTCTCGGACAGCTTGTCGTCCATCACGCGCCTGACCTGGCCGATGAGATCGGCGAGCGCGAAGTCGGCCACCGACAGGTCGAGGCGACCTGCCTCGATCTTGGACAGGTCGAGAACCTCGTTGATGACCGCCAGCAGATGGCGGGCCGATTCGTCGACCTTTTCCAACCGTTCCAGCTGCTGCGGGTCGCGCGCGTCCCGGCGGATCAGGTGGTTGAGCCCGATGATGGCGTTCATGGGGGTCCGGATCTCGTGGCTCATGTTGGCCAGGAAGGTGCTCTTGGCGCGGCTCGCCGCTTCCGCCGCCTCCTTGGCCAGGGCGAGTTCGGCCGTCCTGTGGGCCACCACCTCTTCGAGGTGATGCCGGTAACGATCCAGTTCCTCGCCGATGCGCTTGCGCTCCGTGATGTCCTCCTGCAGGGCCAGATAGTGGGTGATCCGCCCGTCGGATTGGCGGATCGGGGAGATCAGCGCGAAGTTCGAGTACTCCTCGCCGGTCTTGCGCCGGTTGAGGAATTCCCCCTTCCAGACCTGCCCCGCCGACAGGGCCTGCCACAGGTCGGCGTAGGTTTCGGGCGACGTCTTCCCCGAATGCAGGAAGCGGGGATTGCGGCCCAGGGCCTCCTCCCGGGGATAGCCGCTCATGGCCACGAAGGCGTCATTGACGTACTCGATGCGGCCTGCGCGGTCCGTGATGATGACCGCATTGGCGCTCTGCTCGACGGCCAGGGAAAGCTTGCGCAGCTCCAGTTCGGCCTCGTGGCGGGCACTCACGTCGGAGAGCGAGATCACGGCCGCGCTGATGTGACCGCCGGCGGCGTCGCGCAGGGGCTCGGCATTGACGGCGATCCAGATCGTCCGCCCGTCCGGGCGGGGCACGCCCATCAGGGTCCCGCGCACCGATTCGCCGCCGTGCAGGGCGCGCATGACCGGCAATTCCTCGACCGGGAAGGGGCTGCCGTCCTCGCGCACCGGATGCCAATCGACAGGACTTCTCCGCGATCCCTGCATTTGCGCCTCGCTGATGCCCAGGATCTCCTCGGCGGCCGGATTCGACGCCCGCACCCGCCCGTCCGGGCCGAACACCAGGATGCCTTCGCTGAGGGCGTTGACCACCGTGTGGTAGTGGGTCTCGCTTTCGCGCAGCCTTTCGCTCACTTCCCGGCGCCAGGTCAGGTCCGTGTGGGTGCCCGAAACGCGCCTGGGGCGGCCATCGGCATGGCGTTCGGTCACCATGCCCTGGTCCAGGATCCACTTGAAGCTGCCGTCCTTGCAGCGCAACCTGTGCTCGTTGCGATAGGCCGGGGACTCGCCGCGCAGGTGGGTCTCGAGATCCTCCTCGGCCCGCGCCAGGTCGTCCGGGTGCACGCGGGTCGTCCATTCGTCGACGGTGTCGCCGACCTCGTCCTCCGCGTAGCCGAGCATGGCCTTCCACGCCGGGGAGAAGAAGATCCGTCCGCTGTCCAGGTTCCAGTCCCACACGCCGTGGCCGGCGGCCTCGATGGCCATGATCCAGCGCCGCTCCGCCTCGCGCAGGTTCGTTTCGGCGATCCGCCGTTCCGTGACGTCCTTGTCGGTGCCGCGGTAGCCGAGGAGCCTGCCGTCGCGGTCGAGGATCGGTACGCCGTTGGTGAGCACATGGCGTGGTGACCCGTCCTTGTGCAGGTTCAGGTTCTCCAGGTCCCGGAACGGCGCCCGGGCGGCCGCGAATTGCCGGTAGATCGCTTCGACGCGTCGCGATTCCTCGGGAGGCATGAATTCGAAGGGCGTGCGGCCGATGATCTCCGCCGCCTCGTAACCGAT
>DAOLKI010000280.1:0-4129 GCA_035331665.1 Rhodocyclaceae bacterium | reverse complement strand
CCTGACCGATTCGAAACGCGTCTCGGTCCTGCGCATGCACAACGGTTTCTGGCAGGTGAAGATCCACTACGGATTCATGGAACATCCGAACATCCCGGAGGCCCTGGAATGGTGCGCCGAGGACGGCCTCGACCTGGACGCCATGGACACCTCCTATTTCCTCGGACGCGAGACGCTGATCCCGCGGCTCGGATCCGAGATGCGGCTGTGGCGTGAAAAGGTCTTCGTGGCCATGTTCCGCAACGCGGGCGATGCGGCCGGCTTCTTCGGCCTGCCGCCGAACCGGGTGGTCGAACTGGGGACCCAGGTCGAGATGTAGGGTCAGCCGATCGAGTCGGAATCGACCGGCGGGAAGCTCACCGTCCCCTCGATGCAGCCGGTCACCTCGCCGCCCACCCAGATGTCGTCGCCGATCCGGTCCAGGTGGACCTTGCCGTCGCGCCTGAGGGCCGTTCCCTGACGGACGGTGTAGTGCTCACCGGCCAGGCCGGCCGCCATCAGCCATTGGGCGAGGCCCGCGTTGAAGCTGCCCGTTACCGGATCTTCGGGGACGCCGAGCGATGGCACGAAGGCCCGTACTTCGAAATCGGTCCCGGCACCGGGCGGCCGGGGACCGGCTATGCCGACCTTGAAGTCGCCGAGGACGGTCCGGTCCGGGCGGGCGGCGAGGACGCGTTCCGCCGAAGCCAGCATCAGGGCGCACCATCCGGGCCCGTTGTCCACCCACTGGTGGGCCACGACATCGTCATCGGCGAGCCCGAGGGCGGCCGTGACCCGGGCCAATGCACCGGCGTCCAGGGGCCCGGTCCTGCGCAGCGGCGGCGCGGCGAAGGCCAGCCGGGCGCCGTCGCGCCGGATGCGCACCAGCCCGACGCCGCATTCCTGGACCACGACACCCGGTTCGCGCGGGACTCCGCCGGCAACCAGCCAGGCGTGGCAACTGCCGAGCGTGGGATGTCCGGCGAAGGGCAACTCCCCTCCCGGGGTGAAGATGCGTACCCGGTAGTCCGCCGCCGGGTCCCGGGGCGGCAGCAGGAAGGTGGTTTCGGAGAGGTTGGTCCAGCGGGCGAAGGCCGCCATGGCGGCCCCGTCCACATTCCCCGCATCGTGGACCACCGCGAGGGGGTTCCCGAGGAAAGGCGTGGCGGTGAAGACGTCCAGTTGGTGGAAGCGGTGGCGATTCATGGCGGACGGACTCCTCGCGGGAACGGAAACCGGTCTCCGATGACTGGCCGTCGCCGGTTCAGCGCACCGGCGCGAGCCCCCATTCGGCCACGCCTTCGGGCAGGCGAACGGCGTCGATTCCGCGTTGCTGGAGCAGGTCCACGGCGTCCTTGGCCATCAGGCAATAGGGTCCGCGGCAATAGGCGACGACGGTCTTGCCCGGCGGCAGTTCCGCCAGCCGGGTCTTCAGTTCCGCCAGGGGGATCGAACGCGCGAAAGGCAGGTGGGCAGCATCGAACTCGACCGCCGGACGTACGTCCAGGACGACGATCTCGCCATTGCGCGCCCGGCGAACCAGGGTTTCCCGGTCTTCCGGGGCCAGTTCCCCCGCATGGCCGGCCAGGTTTTCCAGGGCGAGCCGCAATTCGGCGAGGCGGCCCTCGGCCAGGCTGCGGGTCGCCACCCAGAAATCGGCCACCGTCCGGTCGGCGATGCGATAGAAGACGTTCTTGCCCTGTCTCTCCGTCTCCACCAGATGGGCCTGGCGCAGTGCCCGCAAATGCGCGCTGGCGAGCTTCATGCCTATCGATGCCTCCCGGGCAAGGGTTTCCACGGACTTCTCGCCTTGGCAGAGCAGTTCGATCAATTCCAGGCGCTTGGGGCTCGCGGCGGCCTTGCCGATGCGCGCCACCTGTTCGTAGAGGAGGTCCTTGGTGCGCCGCGACTCGGTTCCGGAGGTCTTCATGGGGGGGAATGTTATCCCGCTTCCGCCGCAATCCCGACATTGCCCGAAACCGGAATCTGTATTAATCTAAAAACGGTTAGATTGATTGAGCCGACCGGCCAGGTCCGCAAAACGTGCGGAACCGGACGACTCGAGACGGAGGAAGGTCATGACCGCGACCCAGTTCATCCTCGACGATCCCCGTCATGGCTCGGAGCACGGTGCCGGGCTCGCCCGGGAGGCAGGGAGGCCGGCCGACGCGCCGGCGGAGGTGGACGACAGGCCGGGTCACTGGGAGGCGGTGTACCGGACACGTCGGCCCGAGGAGGTGGGTTGGTTCCAGGCCCGCCCGGAGGTCTCCCTCGGCCTGATCGACGCGTTGGGCATCGGCAAGGACGAGCCCGTCATCGACGTCGGCGGCGGCGCGTCGATGCTCGTCGACCACCTGCTGGCGCGCCGTTTCACCCGGCTGACCGTGCTGGACCTCTCTGCCACGGCCCTCGCGGCGGCGCAGGCCAGACTCGGTCCGCGCGCACAGGCGGTCCATTGGCGCGTCGCCGATATCACCCGGGACGATCCCGGCGGGCCATATCGCGTCTGGCACGACCGGGCGGCCTTCCATTTCCTGACCGAGCCGGCGCACCGAAGGCGTTATGTGGCAGCCCTTTCCCGGGCTCTCGCGCCCGGGGCCCACGCCATCATCGGCACCTTCGCCGAGGATGGTCCGACGCGCTGCAGCGACCTTCCGGTGTGCCGCTATTCCCCCGAGGCGCTGGCGGCGGAACTGGGGGGCGGATTCTTTCTCGCCATCGCCCTGCGGGAACGCCACCGGACGCCGGCGGGTCGCGACCAGTCCTACGTGTGGTGCTGCTTTCGGCGCCGCTGAGCGGCCGGAAGATCAGGACTTGCGGACGCCGCCGGAGGGGATGAGCGTCCGCTCCGCTCCGTGCCGAGGCACGGGAAGAGGGCGCCCATGGCGAGCAGATCTGCCCGGTTGTGGCGCGCCACCTCGGGGAGCAGGCCGACGCGGCCTTCCCTGAGCCAGCGCAGCCAGGCCGCGGGCGCCGCGGCTCCTGGCAGATCGCCGTCCCGGCGGTGGCCGAGCAAGGATTCCTCGAAAGTCTTCAGGCGGCCATCAGGCAGGCCCGCGCCATACTGCCGCCTGAGCGGATGGCGCAAATCCAGGTGCGGCATTGCGGCGAACGGGTCGGCGATTCCATGCAGCCGGTAGCGCGTGGCGAGCAGGGGAAGGTCGTAGCACTTGCCGTTGAAGCTGACCAGGACATCATCCGGTCGCACCTCGGCCGCCAGGGCCGCGAGCATCGGCGCCTCGGCGGCAAAGCCGGCGATCACCCACTGGCGAAGCCGGAAACCACCGGGTCCGAGGCGCGCCAGTCCCACCATCCAGGCAACGGTACCCGTGCCGCCGGCGAGCCCGGTGGTCTCCGTGTCCAGGAACAGGCAGCGGACGGGATCGTCCGGCAAGCTTTCGCCACGCGCCTTGGCCAGGGCGGAAAGGGGCACCCGCCCGACCCGGTGCCACAAGGGAAAGGCGCGCCCGACGAGCACCAGGCCGGCCGCGACCTCGTCGCCACCGAGCGCGGCGGCGAGCGAGCGTCCGTTCGTGGCCGGGCGGGTCGCGGCACGTCCGCGCAGGCGGTCGATGCGGGCGGCCAGTTCGCCAAGACCCTGCGGGGAAGACCGCGCCGGCGGGGCCTTGAGGCGGGCGAGGCGCTCCCGGAGGGCCGCCGTGTCGGTCATGGCGAGGGCCGCACCGGGCAGCACGGGCGCCGGGCGAAGCGAGGCGCCTCACGACGTGCGGACGGCACGCCGGCATTCCCGCCGCCGTGGCGACGATTGCTGTCGTCCTTCGCCATCCCGGCGCCTTCCGCGGCGAAAGAAACCCGGATCATTGCGCATCCCGCATCGACTCCAGCACCGCGATGGCCGAATCCCGGGCGGACATCCCGGCGCGTGCCGGGGGGGGCAGCACCGGGCCAACGCAGGCGGGGCAACCCTCGCGGCAGGCGCAGTCGCGCACCAGGGCGAGGCTGCGTTCGAGCAGTTCCTGGCGCAGGTCGTAGAGGGGTGCCGCGAGACCGATGCCGCCGGGCTGGTTGTCGTACAGGAAGACCGTCGGCCGGAAACGCGGCGCGGTCAGGGCCTGGCCGAGGTCCTGGCCGGCGAGGCCGCGCAGACTGCCACGCCCGTCCGGGCCGGTGACGGCGGACCAGGTGCCGC
>DAOLKI010000279.1:0-4160 GCA_035331665.1 Rhodocyclaceae bacterium | reverse complement strand
AGCCCCGCCTCGCCCTGGCGCTCGCCCGGCTGCAGGTGGAACGCAACGATCTGGACGATGCGATCAAGGTGCTGCGCCGGGCGGCGCCCGCTGCGTCGGGGAGCGCCGAGTTCCGCGGCTACCTGGCCGGCATCCTGCAGAAGGCCGGCCGGGCCAAGGAAGCGGCGGAGGAATACCAGGCCGCCCTGCGCCTGTCGCCCCAGACCGGCGTGTGGTGGATGGGGCTGGGACTTTCCCTGGAGGCCGACGGCCGTGCCGCCGAAGCCCGGGAGGCCTACCTGAAGGCGCGCGCCAGCGGCTCCCTGAGCCCGGAACTGTCGTCCTTCGTCGAGCAGAAGCTGCGCTGAGGATCCGCGGCGCGGCGCCCGTCCGGCCCGGCCTCCGCGTCCCAGCGGCGACGTGCTCGGGCACGGTGGCATTGCCGCAAGGACGGGCATGGCGGCCATCCCCCGATCGGCCTATGATTGGCGGTGAGGTGTTCCCCTCGCCGGAGGGGCGTTTTCTCGAACGCGGATACTCCCATGACCGATGATTCAATGCTGGACGAATCGCGAATCGGCGAGGTCTTTTTCCGCTCCCTCCCGCTCGGCGCGGTGGTCCAGGACTCCGACGGCCGCATCGTCGCCGCCAACCCCGCGGCGGAATCGCTCCTGGGCCTCGGCCTGCACGAGATGCGCGGGCTCACCTCCGAGGACTCCCGCTGGCACGCGGTGCGCGAGAACGGGAACCCCTTCCCGGGCGCCGAGCACCCCGCGATGGTGGCGCTGAAAACGGGCCGGCCCGTCGCCGGCGTCGTCATGGGGGTCTTCAATCTGCAGCGCGGCGCCACGGTGTGGATCCGCGTCAATGCCGTGCCGATCGGGCAGCCGGGTCGCCCGGAAGGGGTCTACACCTTCTTCGAGGACGTCACGGCGCAACGCCGGCTGACCGACGCCCTGCAGGCCGGCGAGCGGCGGCTCGAGGACATCGTCAATGCATCGGCCGACTGGGCGTGGGAACTGGACGCCGAAGGACGCTACACCTATGCGTCGGAGGGAGTGGCGCAGACCCTCGGTTACACCCCGGAGGAGGTCCTCGGCAAGACGCCTTTCGATTTCATGGCGCCGGACGAGACCGACCGCGTCCGCGCGGCGTTCGCGGTCCTCGCCGCGCAGCGCCGGCCTTTCCGGGACCTGGCCAACCGGAACCTCCGCAAGGACGGCACCGCATGCCACGTGCTGACGAACGGCATCCCCACCGTCGGTCCAGGCGGGGAACTGCTCGGCTACCGGGGGTGGGACCGGGACGTGACGACGCAGATGACCTCGGAATCGGCGGCACGGGAAATGGGCGACCGCTTGCGCGCCCTGGTCGATGCCTTGCCGGACCTGGTCTGGCTGAAGGACCTCGATGGCCGGTACGTGGCCTGCAATCGCCGCTTCGAGAGCTTCTTCGGCGCGTCGGAGGGGCAGATCCGCGGCAGGACCGACTACGACTTCGTGGACCGCGAGACGGCCGACTTCTTTCGCGCCAAGGATCGTGCGGCGCTGGATGCCGGAGGCCCGACGGCAAACGAGGAGGAAGTCAGCTTCGCCAGCGACGGCCACAGGGAGGTCCTGGAGACGATCAAGGTGTCGATGCGCGATGCCGCGGGAAATCTCACCGGCATTCTCGGCATCGGGCGCGACATCACGGCGCGCAGGGACGCCGAGCGCCGGCTCGCCGCCAGCGAGGAGTTCTACCATTCGATCGCCGACCATGGCCAGACCCTCATCTGGATGTCGGGACCGGACAAGCTCTGCTTCTATTTCAACCGGCCATGGCTCGAGTTCACCGGCCGGACGCTGGAGCAGGAATACGGCAACGGCTGGGCGGACGGCGTCCATCCAGCGGACCTGCAGCGCTGCCTGGCCGTCTACGTGGGGGCCTTTGGCCAGCGCAAGCCGTTCGTCATGGAGTACCGTCTCCGCCATCGCTCGGGCGAGTACCGCTGGATCGTCGACGAGGGGACGCCGCGCTTCGAACCCGCCGGGGAGTTCCTCGGCTACGTCGGGCATTGCATGGACATCACCGAACGCAAGCTGGCCGAGCGCTTGCAGAACCAGCGGAAGGAAGTGCTGCAGATGCTGGTGCAGGACGCGCCGTTGCCGGAGATTCTGGGCTCCATCGTCGCCGGTGTCGAAACGCTCGACCCGGACACCATGTGCAGCATCCTCCTGCTGGACGAGGAGGGCCGGCACCTGCTGCTGGGTGCCGCCCCCAGCCTGCCCGGCTTCTACAACGACGCCATCCACGGCATGGCCATCGGTGCGGGGCGCGGTTCCTGCGGGACGGCCGCCTTCAGCGGCGAACGGGTCGTCGTGGAGGACGTGCGGGTCCATCCGTACTGGGCCGACTTCCGGGACCTGGCGGCGCGGGCCGGCGTGTCGTCCTGCTGGTCCGAACCCATCCGCGATTCGAAGCGGCGAATACTCGGAACCTTCGCCATTTACCACCGGCAGCCGATGCGCCCCGGCGCGAGTGATTTCGCAATCATCCAGGAGGCCTCTTCCCTGGCCGCGCTGGCCATCGAGCGCCGCCGGGACGAGGCCGAACTGGAGCGGCATCGGCACCACCTCGAAGAACTGGTCGCCAGGCGATCCTCGAAGATCGAGGAGCTGAACCTGCAGTTGCGGGAGCGCGCCCTGGAGGCGGAAAAGGCGACCCAGGCCAAGAGCGCCTTCCTCGCCAACATGAGCCACGAGATCCGCACGCCGATGAATGCCATCGTCGGGCTGACCCACCTGTTGAGCCGCGACATCGCCGAGCCGGACCACTTGGACAAGCTGAAGAAGATCACCGCATCGGCCAACCACCTGCTCGGGCTGATCAACGACATTCTCGACATCTCGAAGATCGAGGCCAGCAAGGTCGTGCTCGAATCCATCGATTTCGCCCTCGACGACGTGTTCGCGAGGGTCTGCGGCATGGTCGGCCAGCGGGCGCGGGAAAAGGGGCTGGAGTTGCTCATCGACCCACCCCGGGAGGTCGGGCACCTGCGCGGCGACCCGATGCGGCTGGGGCAGGCATTGCTGAACTACCTCGGCAATGCCGTCAAATTCACGGAGCGCGGGACGATCGTGTTGCGCGTCCGGGTGGTCGAGGAATCACCGTCCGACATGGTGCTGCGCTTCGAGGTCGAAGACAGCGGAATCGGCATCGCCGCCGGGCACATGGACCGGCTGTTCCAGCCCTTCGAGCAGGCGGACGGCTCGACCACCCGCAAGTACGGTGGGACGGGCCTGGGCCTGGCCATCACGCGACGGCTCGCCCAGTTGATGGGTGGCGAGGCCGGTGCCGAAAGCACCGTGGGCGCCGGCAGCCTCTTCTGGTTCACCGCAAGGCTGGCGCGGGGTCCCGCCCGGGGCGGTGGCCGTGGCCCGGGCGCGCAGACGAAAGGCCGGGCGCTGGTCGTCGACGACGTTCCGATGACCCGTTTGCTGCACACGGAACTGTTGCGGTCGGCGGGGTTCGCTTGCGAATCGGCCGAAAGCGGCGATGCGGCGCGTGCCGTGATCGCGGGACAGGACGAGGCCGGAACGCCATTCGATGTCGTCATGATGGACCTGATGATGCCCGGCAAGGACGGATTCGAGTCGCTCCGCGACCTGCTGGCGACGCCCTTGAGGCGCCGGCCGAGCGTGGTGCTGGTGACCGCGTCCGGCGACCCCGGAATCGTGCAGGACGGCCTTGCGGCAGGTTTCGCGGGGGTCCTGCTGAAGCCCGTGACGGCGGGCGGGCTGCGCGAATGCCTGGCCCAGCTTCCGGGCGCCGACTCGCCGGATTCGGATTCCTCGTCGGGCCCGCAGGCGCTTGTCCTCGCTGCCGAAGATCCGGAAACGCTGCGGCGGCTTTATCCGGGAACCCGGGTCCTGCTGGCCGAGGACGATCCCGTCAACCAGGAAGTTGCGCTGATGCTGCTGGAGGACGCCGGGTGGACGGCAGATGTCGCCGACAACGGCAGGATTGCCGTTCGAAAACTGCGGGAAGGCCCCTACGACATCATCCTGATGGACATGCAGATGCCCGAAATGGACGACGTCGAAGCGACCCGGGAGATCCGCCACCTGCCTCATGGCAACGCAGTGCCGATCATCGCGATGACTGCGAACGCGTTTGCCGAGGACCGGGTCCGTTGCCTG
>DAOLKI010000278.1:0-4161 GCA_035331665.1 Rhodocyclaceae bacterium | reverse complement strand
TTGCGGTAGACCCGCACCTCCTCGCCCAGCTCCCCGAAGTACTGCACCAGGTTGTAGGTGAAGGAGTCGTAGTTGTCGATCATCAGCAGCATGGTTGCTTCCCCTCACTCGAACCGCGTGTCCAGGCCGCCCTCGGCCATCTCGGCGGCGCGCAGTTGCGCCCGGGCCTTGTTGAGGGTCTCCTGCCATTCGGCGTCGGGGTCCGAGTCGGCGACGATGCCGGCGCCGGCCTGCACGAAGATCCGGCCTTCCTTCAGCACGGCGGTGCGGATCGCGATGGCGAGGTCCATGTCGCCGTTGAAGCCCAGGTAGCCGACGGCACCGGCATAGACGCCGCGCTTGCTGGGCTCCAGTTCGTCGATGATCTCCATGGCGCGCACCTTCGGGGCGCCGGACACGGTGCCCGCCGGGAAGGAGGCCTTGAGCACCGAGACGGCCCCCTCGTCCTCGCGCAGCGAGCCCTCCACGTTGGAGACGATGTGCATGACATGGGAGTAGCGCTCGATGGTGAAGCTCTCGGTGACCTTCACCGAGCCCACCTTGGCGACGCGGCCCACGTCGTTGCGCCCCAGGTCGAGAAGCTGCAGGTGCTCGGCGCGCTCCTTCTGGTCGGCCAGCAGGTCGGCGGCCAGGGCCTCGTCCTCGGCCGCCGTGGCGCCCCGCTTGCGGGTCCCGGCGATGGGGCGCACCGTGACCCGGCGCTGGCCTGCGTTGCGCCCGCCCTCGTCCTCCAGCCGGACCAGGATCTCGGGCGAGGCGCCGACCACCTGGAAATCCTCGAAGTCGAAGAAGAACATGTACGGGGAGGGATTGAGCGTCCGCAACGCCCGGTACAGGGCCAGGGGAGAGGCCCCGAAGGGCTTGCTCATCCGCTGCGAGAGCACCACCTGCATGACGTCGCCGTCCAGGATGTATTCCTTGGCCCGGCGCACGGCGGCCTTGAAGGCCTCCTCGCCGAATTCGGACTCGGCGGGCGCGCTTTCCCGGACGGTGTCCTCCGGGATGGCGACGGGGGACCGGAGCTTCGCCAACAGTTCCCTCAGCCGGGCCTGGGCCTGCCGCCATGCCCCCGGGAAACCGGGCTCCGCATAGACGACCAGCGTCAGCTTCCCGGAGAGGTTGTCCACGATGGCGATCTCCTCCGACAGGGTCAGGAGGATGTCCGGCGCGCCGATGGGATCGGGTTTCTCCACGCCCGCGAGCTTGGGTTCGATGGCGCGCACGGTGTCGTAGCCGAAGTAACCGACCAGGCCGCCGCAGAAGCGGGGCAGGCCCGGCAGGTCCGGCACCTTGAAGCGCGCCATGAACTCCGAGATGTAGGACATGGGGTTCGTGTGGTCCCGCCGTTCCGCCACCCGGTTGCCGGAGAGCATCAGGATCGTGGAACCGTAGACGGCGATGCGCGTCGGGCTGGAGAGGCCGATGAAGGAGTAGCGGCCGAAGCGTTCGCCGCCCTGGACCGATTCCAGCAGGTAGGAGTAGGGGCCGCCGGCGAGCTTCAGGTAGATGGACAGGGGCGTGTCCAGGTCCGCGAAGGTCTCGAGGGTGACCGGAATCCGGTTATGGCCCTCCAGGGCCAACCGGTTGAATTCGGATTCGTTCATGGGGGCTCCACGAAGTGCGTTGCAAACGAAGGGGTGCGCGCGAGGTGCAGGGCGGCGCGCAGGCGCGAAGGATCAGAGCCAGCGCCAGCGGCGCCAGGGCCAGGCCTCCGCCCCGAGGGCGAATTTCTTCGTCGTTTGCAGGTTGTCGTGCAGCACTTGGTGTCTGGGAATTACGCGTTTCGTATCCGGCTCGCCGCGTCGGCGAGGTCCGCCACTATAGCATCGGCGTCCAGCTTGCGCACATCCCGGCCCTCGTTGTAGCCGTAGGGGACCAGGAAGATGCGACAACCCGCGGCCCGGGCGGCATGGAAGTCGTGGATCGAATCGCCGACCATCAAGGTGTCGGCCGGCGAGACGGCGAGCCGTCCGCAGGCCCAGACCAGGGGCATGGGGTCCGGCTTCTGGCGGGGGAGGGTGTCGCCGCTCACCACGGCGGCGAAATAGGGGGCCAGGCCGGTGCGCGCCAGCAGCGGCTCGGTGAAGGAGGCGGCCTTGTTGGTGATGCACGCCAACGGCATGCCCATGGACTTCAGCGCCGCCAGTCCCTCCCTTACCCCCGGATAGGGCGCCGCGGCCCGCCCATTGGTTTCGGCGTAATGGCGCCGGAAGGCCGCCAGCGGTTCCGGGGGGGGAGGCGTTGGATCGTCCGCCGCCTCCAGGGCGCCGGCGAGGACCCGTTTCACCAGGTTCGGGATGCCGCGGCCCACGTAGGCCCGGATGTCCTCGATGCGAACCTCCGGCCGGCCCATCTCGCGCAGCATGCCGTTGGCCGCCGCGTGCAGATCCAGCACCGTATCGAGCAGGGTGCCGTCCAGGTCGAGCAGGACGGCGCGGACGGGCGTGGTGTGGGGCATGGGATTCCGATTTCACCGCAGGGGGCGTCGAGGGCACGGAAAAAGGCCCGACCGGCACTGTGCGCCAACGGCGGACAGGCTTCGGCACTATGGCCTTTCGACGGCTTTCCTCCGCGTCCTCTGCGTCCTTTGTGGTGGAAATGCCGTGGTCAGACCTTCGCCAGTTCCGCGCGCAGCGCGGCGATGATGGAGTCGTAACGGTGCGGGTCGCCGTCCTTGCCGGCCCCGTAAACCGCGGAACCGGCGACGAAGGTGTCCGCCCCCGCCCGGGCGATGTCGGCGATGTTGTCGGTCTTCACGCCGCCGTCTATTTCGAGCAGGATTTCGCGGCCGGTCCGCGCCTTCCAGGCATCGATCTTGCGCCGCGCCTCGGTGAGCTTGGCCAGCGCCTCCGCGATGAACTTCTGTCCGCCGAAACCCGGATTCACCGACATCAGCAGCACGATGTCCAGCTTGTCCATCACATGGTCCATGTAATGGAGCGGCGTGGCAGGATTGAATACGAGCCCCGCCTTGCAGCCGCTTTCCCGGATCAGGGCGAGGGACCGGTCCACGTGCTCCGAGGCCTCCGGGTGGAAGGTGATTACGTCGGCGCCGGCCTTGGCGAAGTCCGGGATGATGCGGTCCACCGGTTTCACCATCAGGTGCACGTCGATGGTCGCCTTGGTGAGGGGCCGGATTGCTTCGCAGACCAGCGGGCCGATGGTCAGGTTCGGGACGTAATGGTTGTCCATGACGTCGAAGTGGATCCAGTCGGCGCCGGCGGCGATGACATCGGTCACCTCCTGGCCCAGCTTGGCGAAATTGGCCGACAGGATGCTCGGGGCGATGCGGAATCGATTGTCCACGGTGCGGGTTCCGGAAATGGTTATAAGTCGAGCCCGATTTTATCGGCCCGATCCATCAGCAGCGCTAATTTCTTCTGATGCTCGCCATAAGCACTCGGCGGGGGAGGATTCCCCGGGTTTGCGGCGTGGTTGCGGGCGCCGGCGCAATCGTGTCAAATCGGGGCTCCCCAACCCCGATTTCCGCACGGAATCCCACCTCATGGCAGAGGCAAAGAAACACGAGATCCGGGTCCTCGTGAAGACCCAGTACGTGGAGGACCAGTCGGATCCCGCCGCCGGTCGCCACGTTTTCGCCTACACGATCAACATCACGAACGTCGGTACCGTCCCCGCCCAATTGATCTCGCGGCACTGGATCATCACCGACGCCGACGGCAAGGTGCAGGAAGTGCGTGGCCTCGGAGTCGTGGGTCACCAGCCCTTGCTGAAGCCCGGTGAGAGTTTCGAATACACGAGCGGCTGTTCCCTGTCGACGCCGGTGGGTACCATGCGCGGCAGCTACCAGATGACCGCCGAGGACGGATCCCAGTTCGACGCGCCCATCCCCGAATTCGTCCTCTCGATGCCGCGTACGCTGCACTGAACGTCGCGTGGCCCGCCGACCCGCATGAGCCTGCGCCGCAGCTACACGCTGATTGCGCCTTTCTACGACGTATTCCTCGACCTGGCGACGCGCAACGCGCGGGCGCGCAGCCTGCGCGGACTGGCCGAGGTGCGCCCCGGACGCGTGCTCCTGCTCGGCATAGGCACCGGCCTCGATCTTCCGCACCTGCCGTCGCGGCACCGGTACGTGGGCCTCGACCTGACCCCGGCCATGCTGGCGCGCGCGCGCAACAGGCCGGGCGGCGGGTCCGC
>DAOLKI010000277.1:0-4176 GCA_035331665.1 Rhodocyclaceae bacterium | reverse complement strand
AGGAGGAGGGCGCAACGCCGGCCTGCGACCCGCCAGGACCCGGCCCTTCGGGTTGGCGTCCAATGCGGCGCTGTCGCGCGTCTCGCGCAGGGGAGCCACCCTTCCCTTCGCCTCGCTGCGCGCGATCATGCGCATTGGACGGCAACGCACGCGCCGACCGAATGAGAACAGGCCCTGGGCCGCCGCCGCTCCAACGCAAAAAAAACCCGCCTTGCGGCGGGTCTCAAAGAGGTCTCCTCCTCCGTTGTTGTCAGGCACTTGTCGTGCTGTACCCACCCTCCAGGTTCGGGTAGCGGACGTGATCCACCAGTTCCTGGATTTCCTTGTTCGGCGCCGGCGAGAGCAGGCTGCCGACGATGATGCCGACGAAGCCCGCCGGGATGCCGAAGATCCCCGCCGAAATCGGGTTGATGTCCCACCACTTCGGCGCATTGACGCCAAAGAAAGGATATGTTATGTACATATAATACATGCATACACCCAGGCCGGCCAGCATTCCCGCGATGGCCCCGATCTGGTTCGCCCGCTTCCAGAACACGCCGCAGACGAGGGCCGGGAAGAACCCGGACGCGGCGAGCGAGAACGCGGCACCCACGAGGAACAGGATGTCGCCCGGCTTCAGGCTGGTGACGTAGGCGGCGAGCACCGCCACGACCAGCAGCAGGCCCTTGGAGACCGCCAGGCGGCGCACCGTCGGGGCATTCGGGTCGATCATCTTGTAGTACAGGTCGTGGGACAGGGCGTTCGCGATGGTCAGCAGCAGTCCGTCGGCGGTGGAGAGCGCCGCCGCGAGACCGCCGGCGGCCACCAGCCCCGAGATCACGTAGGGCAGGCCGGCGATCTCCGGCGTCGCCAACACCACCAGGTCGCCGCCGATGGTGATCTCCGCCAGCTGCACCAGGCCGTCCTTGTTGATGTCGGTGATGGACATCAGCGTCTTGTCCACGGCCGCCCAGTTGCTCACCCAGGTCGGCAGCGAAGCGAAACTGGAGCCCACCAGATGGTGATAGACCTCGTATTTCACCAGGACCGCCAACGCCGGCGCCGTGAAATAGAGCAGGAAGATGAAGAACAGCGACCAGAACACGGAGACGCGCGCCTCCTTGACCGAGGGGGTCGTGTAGTAGCGCATCAGGATGTGGGGCAGCGCCGCGGTGCCGATCATCAGGCAGAAGACGAGGGCCAGGAAATTGCGTTTCGCGATATCGCGCGCGCCGTCGTCCTTGGCGGGGAACGCTTCGGCGTGGGGCCGTATCGGCGCCGCCTTGGCCGCGGCGCCCGACTTGTCGGCAGTCCACTTGGCCTTGGCCGCCGCCGCGTCTGCCGGGAACTCCTTCACTGCCTTGTCGGCGGCTTCGATGACTTTCGGATCGGCCGGAGGATTGGCGGCCTTCAACTCGGCCGCCTTGTCCTGCAGCTTCTTCTTCTCGCCGGCCAGGAAGGCGGGACCGCCCTCGGCCAGGCCTTTCAGCTTCGCATCCGCCGCCGCCGCGCGGTCGCGGAAGACCTGCCGTACCGACTCTTCCCTGGCGCCGTCGGGGCTTGCCTTGTCGTTGAGCACCTTCTCCCGCTCGCCGACCTTCTGCAGCGCATAGCCGTAGGCCGCCTGGGGCACCGGGCCATAGCCGTGCTTCACCGACAGCCAGACCACCGGGATCATGTAGGCGACGATGAGGATGATGTATTGGGCGACCTGGGTCCAGGTCACCGCCTTCATGCCGCCCAGGAAGGAGCAGACCAGGATGCCGGCGAGGCCGACGAAGACCCCGACGCCGAACTCCAGGCCGGTGAAGCGGCTGGTGATCAGGCCGACGCCGTAGATCTGCGCGATCACGTAGGTGAAGGAGCAGATGATGGCGGCGATCACGCCGATCAGGCGGGGGATATTGCCGCCGTAGCGCGCGCCGAGGAAGTCGGGGATCGTGAACTGCCCGAACTTGCGCAGGTAGGGCGCCAGGAACAGGGCGACCAGGCAGTAGCCGCCGGTCCAGCCCATGATGAAGGCAAGCCCGTCGTAGCCGGTCAGGTAGAGGGTACCGGCCATGCCGATGAAGGAGGCCGCGCTCATCCAGTCGGCGCCGGTCGCCATGCCGTTGAACAGGGCCGGCACGCGGCGTCCGGCCACGTAGTACTCCGACACCTCCGCGGTCTTCGACATGAAGCCGATGCCCGCATAGAGCAGGATCGTCGCGAAGAGGAACATGTAGCCGAGGATCCGGTTCGGCACCCCGAGCATTTCCAGAATGCCGACCAGCACGACGAAGGCGATGAAACCACCCGTGTAGAAGGTGTAGTAGCGCTTGAGGTTCGCGTAGAACTGGCTCTGGGTCGTGGCCGCCATCACTCTTCCTCCCCTTCGTGGACACCGTACTCCACGTCCAGCCGGTTCATGTATCGGGCATAGAACCAGATGATGGCGACGTAGATGACGAGGGAACCCTGGGCCCCCATGTAAAAGCCGAGGGGGAAGCCGAGGAAGGTGATGCCGTTCAATTCGCGGGCGTAGAAGCTCGCCACGAAGGTCACCACGAACCAGATCGCGAGCAGGATCGCCGTGACGGTCAGGTTGCGGTGCCAGTACTCCTGGTGCTTCTGGGTCAATTGCATCGATGCCTCCTCCTTGGTCGGATCATCACCGGCCGAAACGTCGGAGACGTCGTCGACCGGAGCGGAGGGACGACGGGCTTTGCCTCTTTGCGCCCTGTTCTCGAGTCCGTGGCACCGGGAGCCAACTCGCACCACCCGTCGCCACATTCCAGCGGTGGCGAATTGTGTTGGCCGCAAGCTGACAGCTTCCTTACAAACCTAACTTTTGTGATATGTGCGCCGCAGCAAAAACCGTTTAATCGTCAAAGGGTTCCGGCATCTTGCTAGAGGAATCCCGGGGAAAGGCGACCACCACGACGGTGCCGCGTCCATCGGGACCGGCATCCAGCCAGACCCTACCCCGGTGGAGTTCTGCGATCTCCCTGACGATAGGGAGGCCCAGGCCACTGCCGTCGGCTTCGACGCCGAGCACCCGGTAGAAGCGCTCGAAGACCCGCTCCCGGTCACCTTCCGGAACGCCGCAGCCCGTGTCTTCGACCTCGAGCCGGATCTCGCCTTCGCGGAGCCGCAGCCGCACCGTCACCGACCCGCCGCCGGGGGTGTATTTGATGGCGTTGTCGATCAGATTGGCGAGCAATTCGCCGATGAGCAACGGCACGCCCTGCATATAGACGGGAACCTCGTCGGCCTCGAATCCCAGGTCGATACGATGGGCAAGGGCGCGGGACAACCAGTCCTGGGTGACGCGGCGGGCGAGGCGGAGCAGGTCGAAGGACTCGACCGCATGGACCTTCTCGTGGCTGGCCTCGGCCCGGGCCAGGACCAGGAGCTGGTTGATCAGGTGGGCGGCCCGGTCGGCGCTCTCGGCAATCTGGCGCAAGGAGCGGGACATCTGCTCGGGATCGGTCTCCGCCAGCGCCAGTTCCGTCTGGGTCTTGAGGCCCGTGAGCGGCGTGCGCATCTGGTGGGCAGCGTCGGCGATGAAACGTTGCTGGGCCTGCAGATTTTCTTCCAGCCGGGCCATCATTTCGTTGAAGGCGACGACCACCGGCCGCAATTCGTCGGGCACGCCGCGGATCCCGATGGGGGACAGGTCGCCGGGGCGGCGCAGGCGAATGCGCTCCTGCAACCGGTTCAGGGGCGCGATGCCGCGCGAGAGTCCCAGATAGACGAGCACGACGGCCAGGGGAATGATGGCGAACTGGGGCAGCAGCACGCCGGAGATGATGCGGCTGGCCAGGGCCTCCCGCTTCTTGCGGGTCTCCGCGACCTGGACCAGCACCGGAACCTTTCCGGAAGGCACGGGCAGGAACTGGTACGCAACGCGTATCTCCTCGCCGCTGATGTCGTCGTCCCGGAACATCACCGGGCCGGGTTCGGGTTTGGCAGGCATCTCGACCGCGGGGATCTCCCGGTCCCCGGCCACCAGTTCGCCGTGCAGGCCGGTGACCTGGAAGAACAATGCATCCTGCTCGTCGGCGCGCAGCAAGGCCCGCGCGGGCGCCGGGAAATCCACCTGTACCCGGCTCCCCGAAATCCTCACCAATCGCACTATGGCGCCGACGTTCTCGGCCAGGGCCTGGTCGTAGGGCTGGTCGGCGATCTGGTTCGCCACATGGTGGGTGACCG
>DAOLKI010000276.1:0-4177 GCA_035331665.1 Rhodocyclaceae bacterium | reverse complement strand
GGGTCACGTCGGCACCCTGGCGCATGGAGATGTCGGCCACGTCCTGGGCCATCTGCCCGGCGATGGCCCCTTCCCAGTCGGTGGGCTTGGCACTGTCGATGTGGCCCAGGCGGCGGGCCACGGTGGCCACGTCCATGGAGGTGTCGCCGCCGCCGACCACGACGACCCGTTTGCCCACGTGGCGCAGTCGCCCGTCGTTGAAGGCCTTCAGGAACGAGGTCGCGGTGACCACGTTGGGTGCGTTGGTGTCGCCCTCCACCGGGAGCGGACGGCCGCCCTGGGCGCCCAGGCCCAGGAAGACGGCGTCATAGTCCTTGCGGATCTGCTCGAGGGTCACGTCGGTGCCGATGCGGGTCTTCAGGCGCGCCTCGACGCCCAGGTCGAGGATGCGCTGGATCTCCGCGTCCAGCACGTCGCGCGGGGTGCGGTAGCCCGGAATGCCGTAACGCATCATGCCGCCGAGGAACTCGTGCTCGTCGAAGATGGTGACCGAGTGGCCCTTCAGCGCGAGTTGGTAGGCCACGGACAGGCCGGCGGGGCCGCCGCCGACGACGGCGACCTTCTTCCCCGTCTTCTGTTCGGGCGCCTTGAACTTCAGGCCGTTCCTGATCGCCCACTCGCCGAGGTAGTGTTCCACCGAGTTGATGCCCACATGGTCCTCGACCTGGTTGCGGTTGCAGCCCGTCTCGCAGGGGGCGGGGCAGACCCGGCCCATGACGGCGGGGAGCGGATTGGCCTCGGTGAGGCGGCGCCAGGCGTATTCCTGCCAGGACATGGCCGGCTTGCCGTCCGGGCCGACCGGCGGCTTCTCGATGCCGCGCACGATGTTCAGGTAGCCGCGGATGTCCTCGCCGGACGGGCAGGAACCCTGGCACGGCGGCGTGGACTGGATGTAGGTCGGGCACTTGTGGGACCAGCTCGCCTGGAAGATCTGGTCCTGCCAGCGCTTGATACTGGCGTCGCCGTCCTTGTAGCGGCGGAAGGTCAACTTGGTGTCTTGGGTCTCTGTGGTGGCCGACATGATTTCCTCCGGAGTTTTACTGTTCGTTGCCGAGCTGGATCGCGGTGCTGACGAGCTGGTGCACGCCGCCCACCATGCCCATCTTGAAGCCGTAGAACGGCAATACCTTGGTGAATTGAGCCTTGCAGATGGCGCAGATGGTCGCCATGAAATTGACGCCCCTGCCGTCCGCGACGGCCTTCAGGGCTTCCATGCGGGGCAGGGCCCCCTTGACCCGCAGGTCCAGCAGTTCGTCGGTGAGCAGGCCGCCGCCGCCGCCGCAGCAGAAGGTCTTCTCGCGGGTCGTCCCGCGGGCCATTTCGACGTAGTTGTTGGCCACCGCCTTGATGATGGCTCGTGGAATGTCGAACTGGCCGCCCGGGTCGTCGCCCATGCGGGAGCCGCGCGCCACGTTGCAGGAATCGTGGAAGGTGATGATCCGGTGGTCGTTGGCCGACTTGTCGAACTTGAGCCGGCCCTGCCGGATCAGGTCCCAGGTGACCTCGCAGATGTGGGAGGGCTGCTTGTAGTTGGGATCGAGCTGTTTCTGGAGTTCCACCGCGAAGGGATCGTTGGCGCCGGCGCCGATGCCGGTCAGCGTGTTCCAGAAGGAATAGGCGACGCGCCAGGCGTGGCCGCACTCGCCGACCACGATGCGCTTGACGCCCAGTTCCAGGGCCGCCTCGCGCACCCGCATGGCGATCTTCTGCATCTGCTCGTAACTGCCGATGAACATGCCGAAGTTGCCGGCCTCCGAGGCGGCGGAGGACAGCGTCCAGGAGATGCCCGCGGCATGGAAGACCTTGCCGTAGCCGATCAGGCTCTCCACGTGCGGTTCGGCGAAGAAGTCGGCGGAAGGCGTCACCAGCAGCACCTCGGCGCCCTGCACGTCGAGGGGGTAGCGCACGTCGGCGCCGGTGTCCTCCTTGACGTCCTCCTCCAGGCCCTGCAGGGTGTCCTCCAGGGCGGGTCCGGGCAGGCCCAGGTTGTTGCCGATCTTGTGCACCTTGCCGATGATCTCGTTCACGTACTTGTGGCCGAGACCCACGCTGTGCATGATCTCCTTGGCCGCCATCGTGATTTCGGCGGTATCGATGCCGTAGGGGCAGAAGACCGAGCAGCGGCGGCATTCGGAGCACTGGTTGTAGTAGCGGAACCAGTCGTCGAGCACATCCTTCGTCATGTCCCGGGCGCCGACCAGCCCGGGGAAGAGCTTGCCGGGCAGCGTGAAGTAGCGGCGGTAAACGCTGCGCATCAGCTCCTGGCGGGCCACCGGCATGTTCTTCGGGTCGCCGGTGCCGATGAAGTAGTGGCACTTGTCGGTGCAGGCGCCGCAATGGACGCAGGAGTCCATGAAGACGCGCAGCGAGCGGTACTTGCCGAGCAGTTCGCCCATTTTGGCGACCGCCTTCTGCTCCCAGCCCTCGACGAGGGTGCCGGGGAAGCCGATCGCCTCGTTGTGCTTGTCGGCTGCCACATAGGGATTCGATCCGGCCATGACGTCCGGCTGGAGGGCCGGAACGGTCGGGAATTCGCGGTAGGCCGGGGCCTGGACCTTGGGCTTGGCGTCGGGTGCGGCCATGTCAGCCTCCCGCAGGACCGCCCCAAGGGAGGCGGCGCCCCCCCGTGGGGGGCAGCGAACGGATGTGAGCGTGGGGGGCCATCATTGTTGCTCCAGCTTGGCGGCCCAGGGAGCCAGGTGGCGCGATTCGCGCGGATTGTCTACCTGGTTGCGGGTCGGACTGAAGAAGATCCCCGGGGCGTGCAGCAGCTTGCTGAACGGGAAGACGAGCATCAGCAGGGCGACGAACAGGAGGTGCAGGTAGAGCCCCGGGTGTTCCGGCAGCGGCTGCAGGTCGAAGACCATCAGGCCGAGGAAGAAGGCCTTCACGGCGACGATGTCGGTGTGCATCAGGAACTTCATGCCCAGGCCGGTGACGGCGATGCCGAGCAGCAGGGCCAGCATCAGGTGGTCCGACGGCGTCGAGATGTAGCGGATGCGCTCGACCAGGAAGCGGCGCGCCCAGAGGGCGGCGAGTCCGGCGGCCATGGCGAAGCCGGCATAGATGCCGAAGGGCTGGATCAGGGCGACCCATGTCCATACCGGCTCGGTGAAGTAACGCAGGTGCCGCGCCAGCACCAGGAAGAGGCCCATGTGGAACAGCCAGCCGAAAACCCAGATCCACAGGTTGGACTTGAACAGGCTCTCGAAGAGCACCACCTCCCGCGCCATGCGCAGCACGACGCCCCCCGTGGAGGTGGGGGCCGGCGTCGTCGGGATCAGCAGCGGCGCCGGCGCGCGGGCGAATTCCCGGATCCGGTAGGCCACGCCGACCACCAGCACCAGCGCGGCGACGTAGAAAAGGATGGCGAAGAGCAGACTCATGGGCGACCTCCGCTAGCGCGACCCGCAACCGCGGGCCGCGTCGCGTACTTCCTGGCGGCGTTCGCCGGCCCCGGGGGGCCGGTCGTTCAGGCGCAGTCCGGGTTCAGACGCAACCGGTCGGCTTGGGCAGGCCGGCGATCTTGCAAGCCTGCTTGGCCGGGCCGTAGGGAAACAGTTCGTACAGGTACTGGCTGTTGCCCTTCTCGGGACCGAGCTTCTTGCCGATGGCCTTGGTCAGCACGCGGACGGCGGGAGCGATCTGGAACTCGTTGTAGTAGTCGCGCAGGAAGTTGATGACCTCCCAGTGCTGGTCGGTCATGGCGACGTTTTCCTGCTGGGCCAGCACGCCGGCGATCTCCTCGTCCCAGTCGGCCAGGTTGACCAGGTAGCCTTCCTCGTCCGTCTCGACGCTCTTGCCGTTGATTTCGATACCCATTTGCTTCTCCTTGTGTAGGGCCCGACCCGGCGGGCCAATGGTTGGATTGCTTACAGCCAGGACTGGCTTGATTTGTACTCGGCGACCAGATCCACGAAACCGGCGTAATCGACGGCGGTCACGCCTTCCATGATGCGGTCGGCGATGCCGCGGGCATCCAGGTCGGGCGCCAGGGCATAGACCTTGAACTGGCCCATGGCAGCCTTCAGCGTCGGCTCGAAGGAATTGCCGCGCGCGACGGCATAGACGCCATCCTCGATCAGCAGGATGGCGCCGCCGGTGCCGGCCTCGATGCAGGACTGCAGCGCGTTGCGCTCCAGGGGGGACTTGTTGACGATGTTCAGCATGGCATTGT
>DAOLKI010000275.1:0-4183 GCA_035331665.1 Rhodocyclaceae bacterium | reverse complement strand
TGCGCGGCATCACCGAGTTCGTGGTGGCCGACACCGAGGAATGCCGGGCGGCGCTGGAAGCGGCGGGGAAACCGCCGCTCGCCGTCATCGAGGGCCCCCTGATGGGGGGCATGAACACCGTCGGCGACCTGTTCGGCGCGGGGAAGATGTTCCTGCCGCAGGTGGTGAAGTCGGCCCGCGTCATGAAGCAGGCCGTCGCCCACCTGGTGCCCTACATCGAGGCCGAGAAGGCGCGCAGCGGCGCCTCGGCAAAGGGTCGCATCGTGATCGCCACGGTGAAGGGCGACGTCCATGACATCGGCAAGAACATCGTCGGCGTGGTGCTCGGCTGCAACGGCTACGACGTGGTGGACCTGGGCGTCATGGTGCCGACCGACCGGATCCTCGCCGCGGCGCGGGAACATGCGGCGGACATCGTCGGCCTCTCGGGCCTCATCACGCCGTCGCTCGAGGAAATGAGCCACGTGGCGGCCGAGATGCAACGCCAGGGCTTCGCCGTGCCGCTGCTGATCGGCGGCGCCACCACGTCGCGCGCCCACACGGCCATCAGGATCGCCCCCCACTACGGCCAGCCCGTGGTCTACGTGCCGGACGCCTCCCGCGCCGTGGGCGTGGTGACGAAGCTCCTGTCCGCCGACCAGGGCGCGGGCTACCGCGCCGAGATCGCCGCCGACCAGCAGAAGGCGAGGGAGCAGCACGCCACGAAGAAGGGAGTTCCGCTCCTGTCCCTGGCCGCGGCGCGGGAACGGCGGGCCCGCCTGGATTACGCGCCGGTCGAGCCGCGCCGGCTCGGCGTGACGGCGCTGCCGGAACTGGATCTCGCGGTGCTCGCCGAGTACATCGACTGGGGCCCCTTCTTCCAGACCTGGGACCTTTCCGGCAGCTATCCGCGCATCCTGGAAGACCCGGTGGTGGGTGCGCAGGCCCGCTCGCTGCTGGCCGACGCAAGGACGATGCTGGGGCACATCGTGGCCGACCGGTGGCTCAAGGCGAAGGCCGTGTTCGGCCTCTTTGCGGCCAGGTCCCGGGGCGACGACATCGAGATCCTCGGCGGGGATGGTGGGGTCCGCATGACCTGGCACGGCCTGCGCCAGCAGCAGGAGCGGCCGGACGGCAAGCCCCAGCAGTGCCTGGCCGATTTCGTGGCCCCGGCCGACGCCGGCGTCCCGGACTACGTGGGCGCCTTCGCCGTCACCGCCGGCCTCGGCATCGAGGCGAAGCTCGCCGAGTTCGCGCAGCGCCACGACGACTACGATGCCATCATGCTGAAGGCCCTGGCCGACCGGCTGGCGGAGGCGGCCACCGAATGGCTGCACGAGCGCGTGCGCAGGGAGTGGTGGGGCTACGCGGCGGACGAGGCGCTGACCGGCGAGGACCTGATCCGGGAGAAATACGTCGGGATACGTCCGGCCCCCGGCTACCCCGCCTGCCCGGACCATACGGCGAAGGGCGCGCTTTTCGCGCTGCTCGACGCGCCGGGGAACGCCGGCATGGGCCTCACCGAGAGCTATGCGATGACCCCGGCCGCGTCGGTCTGCGGCTTCTACCTGGCGCACCCCGAAGCGCGCTACTTCGCCATCCAGAAGATCGGCCGCGACCAGCTCGAGGACTGGGCGGCGCGCAGCGGCATGACGGTGGCCGAGGCGGAGCGCTGGCTGGCGCCGCTGCTGTGAGAACCGCACCGACAAGACGAGACACGAGGAAACCCCCATGACGACAGAAAACCAAGACGACGGCCGCCTGAGCTTCGCCGAGGCCGTGCAATACGTGCGCCAGCGCGGCGGCCAATGCTTCGCCGCGGCGCCGGTGTTCGGCGAACGCAACGAGGACGAGAACCAGCGCGCCGAAGGCGTGCGCGTCTTCCTGCTGGAACCGGAACCCGACGGCGACTACCGGCTGCGTTTCATCGCCGGACCCTTCTTTTCCGCCGCCTACGCGGCCAACGAGATCATTCCCGCCGACGAGATTCCGGAAGGCGTGCGGGAACTGCGCTTCATGCCCACGCGCTGCGAGGAGGAGTGGCTTTCCGACCAGATCCAGCTGCTGGTGCAGAAGCTGGTCCAGGCCTCGGGCCGGCTCGCCGAGCAGATGCCGGATTACGCCGCCAACGAGAACAAGGGCGCCGGTCCGGATGCCGTGTTTCCGGTCTCCTTCATCGGGCGCGATCCGGAGCGGAGGCACTGATGGCCTGGCAGGCCTGGCTGGCATTCCTGCTCACGTCGATCACCATCTCGGTATCGCCGGGTCCGGGCGCCTTCGCGAGCATGGCATCGGGCCTGCGCAGCGGCTTTCCCGGCGGCTACGGCGTCGCCGTCGGCCTGCAACTGGGCCTGCTGGCGCAACTGGCCGTCGTGGCGGTGGGCATCGGCGCCCTGATCATGTCCTCCCTGTGGGCGTTCGAGGTGGTGCGCTGGGCCGGTGTCGCCTACCTGGCCTTCCTGGGGGCGGCGCTGCTGTTCTCGCGCGTCCGCGGGCTCGATCCGGCCGCCCTGGGCAGGGATGCGGACCGGGAACCCTGGAGCACCCAGATCGTGCGCGGCTTCCTGGTCAATAGCACCAATCCGAAGGCGCTTCTCTTCTCCTTTGCCGTGCTCCCCCAGTTCATCGACGGGGCGACGGCCCTGGCGCCCCAGTACGTGCTGATGGGCCTGACCATGGTGGCGGTCGACGGCGCCGTCATGGCGGGCTACACGGGTCTGGCGGCGAAGGCGCTGGACCTGTTGAAGAACCCGCGCCACCTGCTCTGGCTCAACCGGGTGCTGGGCATCCTGTTCCTGGCGGTCGCCACCGGTCTGGCCGTCTTCCGCCAGCCGGCAGTCGGCGGATGACGGGGAAACGTAGCGCCGCACCGCGGCGAACCGTCGTCATCGCCTCATGGCCGCAGGGGGTCGGGAGGGGGGGCGCAACAATGCGCCCCGCGCGGCCGTCCGGAGGGGCGCGGCCCAAAGCACGGAGGCGCGAAGCGGCGAACCGTCGTCACCCCCTCCCGGCGGGAGGGGGACGAGGGGAGGGCGGGCCGATGAGCGCCCCGCGCGGCCGCCCGGAGGGAAGCCGCCAAAAGCACGCAGCCGCGAAGCGGCGAACCGTGGTCATCCCCTCCCGGCCGGAGGGGGCCGGGGAGAGGGCGGGCCAATGAACTCCCTGATGGATTTCGCCGACCCGCCGCCGCCCGCGGTGGATGACCGCCCGGCCGCCGACCGCTGCCCGGGTCCGCCACCGCTGCGCACCACCTGGGAACGCTACTCGGCGGACGGCGGCGCCATCTCCGTCGGCGAATGGCGTTGCGAGCCCGGCGCCTGGCGCATCACCTTCCACGCGGACCGGCACGAGTTCTTCCACGTCCTGGAGGGGCGCATCCGCATCACCGCGGAGGACGGCGCGGCCCGGGAGTTCGGGCCCGGCGACGCCTGCGTGATTCCCGCCGGTTTCCGGGGCCTGTTCGAGGTCCTGGCGCCGGTCAGGAAGCGCTACGTGATGCTCGACCGGAACAAGTAGAATCGAAAAAACGCGGGAGGAACCATGACGAACGAAACGCCGCGCGGCAGCCGCGCCCAGAGTCCCGACCTGGATTGGAGCCAGGTGCGCGAAACCGTTCTGATGCTCGAACTGGCGGCCGGCCAGGTGGAGGCCGCGATGCGGGAATCGGGCAATTCGGTGGAGGTGCTCACCGGCGCGTTCACCCGGCTCGCCGACACGCTGTCGAGGATTTCGGGCGCCGCGGCGGCATTGCCGTCGGAAGGGGCGGCGGGCGCCGCCCGCCACGACATCGAGGCCGGCATGGCCGAGGTTTCCCAGCAGGTCCATCACGCCGTCGTGGCCTTCCAGTTCTACGACAAGCTGGCGCAACGGCTTTCCCACGTGTGCCACAGCCTGGCCGACCTGTCGAACCTGGTCGCCGACAAGGGCCGGCTCTACAACCCGGGCGAATGGGTGGACCTGCAGCAGAGCATCCGCGCCAAGTACACCATGGTCGAGGAAGTGGCGATGTTCGAGGCGGTCGTGCATGGCACGCCGGTCCAGGAAGCCCTGGAACATTTCATGGCCGAACGGGAGCAGGCGACAGCCGGCGGGGACATCGAGCTGTTCTGAACCGCGTCCCGGAAAGATCCGGGGCCTGCTGCGCACCGGCACCCCCGCGACGGGCGGCCGCCGTCACGTGTCGGTCGCGGCGCGCACGCCGCCT
>DAOLKI010000274.1:0-4188 GCA_035331665.1 Rhodocyclaceae bacterium | reverse complement strand
CGCATGTTGTGCTGCCGGTCCGCCAGCTTGATCAGGATGACCCGCACGTCCCGGGCCATGGCGAGCAGCATCTTGCGGAAGTTCTCCGCCTGGGCCTCCTCGTAGGACTGGTGTTCGAGCCGGTCCAGCTTGGAGACGCCATCGACGAGTTCGGCGGCCGTCTTGCCGAAGTGTTCGGCGATCTGGGCCTTGGTGATGTTCGTGTCCTCCATGACGTCATGGAGGAGGGCCGCGACCAGGGCCTGGGCATCCAGGTGCCACCCGGCCAGGGTCTCGGCGACCGCAAGCGGGTGGGAGATGTAGGGATCGCCGCTGGAGCGGAACTGGCCCCGATGGGCGGCACTGGAGAAGACGTAGGCCGCGCCGACCTTGCTCATCTCCTCCGGCTTCAGGTAGGTGGCCAGCCGCCCGTTGAAGCGCTCCAGGTCTTCCGCCAGGTCCACCGGCGGATGCATGTCCAGCGGGATGATCGGCGGCTCGTCGACCTCCATCCGATCAGGGGGCGCCGGGAATGGAGCGGCCGCCATGTCGGTCCATCCCCTCCGCGCCCCGGTCAGGCCTGGCCGCGGTTCAAGACCTCCAGTCCGACCTTGCCGGCGGCGATTTCGCGCAAGGCGACCACCGTCGGCTTGTCCCGTTCCGCCTCCACTTGGGGAGTGCTGCCGGTGGCGAGCTGGCGCGCCCGGTAAGTCGCCGCCAGGGTCAATTGGAAGCGGTTTGGGATTCTCTTGAGGCAATCATCGACAGTCACGCGGGCCATGGTCAGTCCAATCAATCGGTTGAATCGAGAAAACGAAAGACTTCGGGATTTCGCGCCCTCTGGCGCGGGAAGCGCAGGCGGGAAGCCTTGACGGCCGCCTTGAGCTCCTCGAGAGCCACCTGCAAGTCATTGTTGATTATAACAAAATCGAACTCCCCCACATGCTCCATTTCGCCCTTGGCGGCCGCCACCCGCCGCGCGATCACGGCGTCGGAATCCTGCCCGCGCCCGCGCAGTCGCCGCTCCAGTTCGGCCGTCGACGGCGGCAGCACGAAGATGCCGACAGCCTCGGAAAACAGGCTGCGGACCTGGCGCGCGCCCTGCCAGTCGATCTCCAGGAGGACGTCCTGTCCCTCACGCATCTGCGACTCCAGCCAGGACCGGGACGTTCCGTAGAAATTCCCGTGCACCTCGGCCCATTCGACGAACTCCCCATGGTCACGCATGGTGCGAAAGGTGGGCTCATCCACGAAATGATAGGCGACACCGTCCGTTTCGCCGGGCCTGGGCGCCCGAGTCGTATACGAGACAGATAAACGCACCTGGGAATCAGCTTCCAGCAGGAGGCGGACGAGCGTGGTCTTGCCGGCACCGGAAGGTGCCGAAACGACGAAGAGACTGCCGACGGTCATGCTTGCGGGCGTGGTGTGGGTGGGTCCACATATACCACGAGACGCGACTCTGCTGGCGGGACCGGACGAACGAGGCCGACCGCGCGGCGCTTCCCGGCAAGGGCCCCAGAAAAAAAGCGCCCCGGAGGGCGCTTTCGCTGGATCAGTTCCTCTTGTCAGGCGCGGCGACGACGCGCGGCAGCGCCCAGGAGGCCCAGGCCGGCCAGCATCATGGCGTAGGTCTCGGGCTCGGGCACGGCACGGACGACCAGTTGGTCGGCAAAACTGGGGGCGCCCGGCGCCCCGGCCCAGGGGCCGAAGGGCTGGCCGTTGCCGTCCTGCCAGTCGCAATGCTTGTACCCGCCGCTGAAATAGGGCGTCGCGCAGGCGCCCGCCGACGCCGCGGAAACGTAAGCGGCATTGATCGCCTGGAACGTTGCTCCGCTCACCGGGTCGGTACCACCGGTATATCCGTTATCCGCAAAGGGAACGTTCCCCCCGAGCACGAGAAAATCGGTCGCCGCCGGAGCATTGAGAATCTCTGCGGCGGTGGGCAGGCGCCAACCTTGCGTGGCTTGATAGGAGAGGTCGATCCCCGAGTCGGCAGGCAGCGGATATGCCCAAGCCCACTCCAATCCGCCGAAAACGATGTAGGCGTTCGTGGGTACGGGAACGTCGAAGTACGCAGCCGATGCCGGACCGACGAGAGCCATGGCACCCAACGAAATAGCGCTGGCGGCAACGAGTTTTTGCAGTTTCATTTCCGGTTCTCCAAAGAAATTAACCGGACCCCGTCATCGATTCCAGATTTCAGTCAAGGCCACGGTTGGCGGACATGGTTTACCAACGCCTCGAAATCTACCGCCGCGCCCATCCGGCCACAATAGTCCATCTAGACTAACGCCCGACGGGGTCGGGCGCCGCCGCGCCTAGTCCGAACGGACTATTGCTGCAGCTGTAAACATCTACTCGATGTTCTGGACCTGCTCGCGCATCTGTTCGATGAGCAGTTTCAGTTCCAGGGCAATCGCGGTGACCTGCCCGGATACCGACTTGGACGACAGGGTGTTCGCCTCCCGGTTCAGTTCCTGCATCAGGAAGTCCAGGCGCTTGCCCGCCGCCCCGCCCTGCCGGAGGATCCTTTCCGTTTCGTCCAGGTGGGTCGAGAGCCGCGACAGCTCCTCGGCCACATCGATCCGCGTCGCGAAAACCCCCACCTCCTGGCGGATCCGTTCCTCGTCCAGGCTGGCGACGGCCTCCCGAAGCTTCTGGGACAGGCGTTCCCGGTAATCGGCCAGCGCCTGCGGCAGCAGGGGTTCCGCCTGGGCGACCAGGTCGCGCATGCGCGTCACGCGTTCCCTCAGCATGGCGGCGAGTTTCTCGCCCTCCCTTTCGCGCGAAGCGACGAACTCGGCGACGGCGGCGCCTGCCAGTTCCATGCAGGCCGCCTGCAGGACTTCCGGATCGACGGCCTCCTCACCGAGGATTCCCGGCCAGCGCAGGATATCCGCGACCCCGAGGGGGGCGGCGGCCGGCATTTCCCGCCGCACGACCGCTTCCAGGTCCTTCAGATGGCCCAGCATCGTCGCGTTGGGCACCAGTTCCCGCGGCCGCGCGGTCGAGGCCTGCATCTGCAGCCGGCATTCGACCTTGCCGCGGCCGGCGCGCGACGTGATCAGTTCCCGCAGGGGCAGTTCCAGGAATCGCAGTTCGTCGCCGATACGGAAATGGATGTCCAGGAAGCGCGCGTTGACGCTTTTCAGTTCCAGGTGCAGCGAGAACTGCGCCAGTTCGCGGGACTGCGCCGCATACCCCGTCATGCTTTTGATCATCGTGGGCTTCCTGGGTGGCGGCCGCCTTTACAGGGCCGGCGCAAACAAAGAGAATTCGGTTTTTATCTTAGCAGGAAGGCATCGCGAACTGGCCGCGGCAGCGGCGCGGATCACGCTCCAGGGCCCCTCCCGACGATGCCTGCACAGATCAACCAGCCCCTGCCCTCCGGGTTCGAGCTCAACGGCTACCGGATCGAACGGCAGCTCTCGATCGGCGGCTTCTCCATCGTTTACCTGGCCTATGACGAGGAGGGCAATCCGGTGGCCATCAAGGAGTACCTGCCGAACTCCCTGGCACTGCGCACCGAGGGTGCCGTCGTGCCGACCATTTCCGAGGAGCACCGGGCCGCCTTCCGCTATGGCCTGCGCTGCTTCTTCGAGGAAGGAAGGGCCCTGGCCCACCTGAACCATCCCAACGTCGTGCGCGTGCTCAACTTCTTCCGGGCCAACGAGACCGTCTACATGGTCATGCAATACGAGCGCGGACGGACGCTGCAGGAACACATCCAGAAGTACAAGGGCCAGTTGCGCGAGAGCTTCATCCGGGCGGTGTTCACCCGCCTGCTCAACGGCCTACGGGAGGTGCATACCAACAAGCTGCTGCACCTGGACATCAAGCCGTCGAACATCTACCTGCGCACCGACGGCAACCCCGTGTTGCTGGACTTCGGCGCCGCCCGGCAGACCCTGTCCAGCGAGCAGTCGGCGCTGAAGCCGATGTACACGCCGGGTTTCGCGTCCCCCGAGCAGTATCGCAAGCGGGAGGAACTGGGGCCCTGGAGCGACATCTACAGCATCGGCGCCAGCATGTACGCCAGCCTGTCCGGAAGCGCGCCCATCGCCGCCGACATCCGGCTGGAAAAGGACCAGCACCAACCGGCCGCCAGGCGATGGGCCGGACGCTACTCGACCCAGTTGCTGGAAATCATCGACTGGTGCATGCAGCTCGACCACCTGGCACGGCCGCAAAGCGTCTTCGCCCTGC
>DAOLKI010000273.1:0-4191 GCA_035331665.1 Rhodocyclaceae bacterium | reverse complement strand
GGCCCACCCACCCCCAGCCCCTCCCTCGCGGGAGGGGGGTTCGGCGGATCGCTGCGCTCGGCAGTTACGGTGAGCGTTGATCGGTGGCACGGGTGGTTTGCGGCTCCGCCGCGTGCCGTCCGGGCTTGGGGCGGCCCGGCGCCCGGACTGCGTCTCGAGGGTGTTGCAGGACCGTGGTGCGGTGGTTCCGCGTTTGAAGCATTGCGGCTCCCGTTCGACGGGGGTGATATTGAATACAGGAGCGAACAGATGAGCATCGCCCAATCCGCGCCGGAGTATGTCCGCGCCATTTCGCCCTACATCCCGGGAAAACCAATCACGGAACTGGCCCGCCAGATGGGCATTCCGGTGGAACGCATCGTCAAGCTGGCCTCCAACGAGAATCCCCTCGGCATGAGCCCGAAGGCGCGGGCGGCCGTCGAGACGGCCATCGCGGGCATCGAGCGCTATCCGGACCAGTTCGAGCTGGCGAAGGCGCTGGCCGCGCGGCTGGGCCTGCCCATGGAGCAGATCGTCCTCGGCAATGGCTCCAACGACGTGCTGGACATCGCGGCCCGGGTCTTCCTGGCCCCCGGCCGATCGGCGGTGTTTTCGCGGCATGCCTTCGCCGTCTACCCCCTGGCCACCATGACGGCCGGCGCGGAGTGCCTGGTCGCCCCGGCACGGCACTACGGCCACGACCTTGCCGCCATGCGCAGCCTGATCCGCGAGGACACCCGGGTGGTGTGGATCGCCAACCCGAACAATCCGACCGGCACCTTCCTGCCCTACGCGGACGTCAAGGCCTTCATCGCCTCGGTCCCCCCCGACGTGGCCGTGGTGCTGGACGAGGCCTACAACGAATACCTGCCGCCGGCGGACCGGGTGGATACGCTGCCCTGGATCCGCGAGTTTCCCAACCTGATCGTCACGCGGACCTTCTCGAAGGTCTATGGCCTCGCCGGCCTGCGCGTGGGTTACGGCGTGGCCTCTCCCGAGGTGGCGGACCTGATGAACCGGATCCGCCAGCCCTTCAACGTGAACAACCTGGCCCTGGCCGCCGCGGTGGCCGCCCTGGACGACCATGCCTTCCTGGCCGAGAGCTTCGAACTGAACCGGCGCGGCATGGAGCAGATCGTGGCCGGCCTGAAGCGCCTGGGCCTGGAGCACATTCCCTCCCACGGCAACTTCGTGACCTTCGGCGTCGCGGACGGCGCGGCCGTGAACCAGAAGCTCCTCAAGCAGGGCGTCATCGTCCGCCCCATCGGCGGTTACGGCCTGCCCAACCACCTGCGCGTCACCATCGGCCTGCCCGAGGAGAACGAACGCTTCCTGGCGGCACTCGAAAAAACGCTTTGAAAGGCGCGAAACACAGAGGACGCAGAGGACCCAGAGGACCCAGAGAAATGCAAACCATTCGAGAATTGCCATTTCCAACCGGGGCCGTGCGCGATTGAATCGTGCTTGCATTTCCGGGTCGAGAAAACGAAAACGATTTTCTCCGAGTCCTCCGTGTCCTCCGCGGTGAAAGGTTTTTCAACGTGAACAAGATCGTCATCTGCGGCGTCGGGCTGATCGGCGGGTCCTTCGCGCTGGCCCTGAAGGCCGCCGGCGCGGTCGGGGAGGTCGTGGGCCTCGGCCGCACCCGGGCGCCGCTGGAAGAGGCCCTTCGCCTGGGCGTGATCGACCGCATCGCCGACGGATGGGCCGATGCATTGGCGGGGGCCGACCTGGTGCTGCTGGGCATGCCCGTCGGCCAGATGGCGCCCGTCATGGCCGCGCTGGTGCCCCACCTGGGGCCGCACACCCTGGTCACCGACGGCGGTTCCACCAAGGCCGACGTCGCCTCGGCGGCGCGGGCCGCCTTCGGCGACCGGATCCGCCAGTTCGTGCCCGGGCATCCCATCGCCGGCGCCGAGAAGAGCGGCGTTGCCGCGGCCCAGGCCGACCTCTACCGGGGCAAGCGGGTCGTGCTCACGCCCTTGCCCGAGAATGGCGCCGAATCGGTGGCCCGCGTCCGTGCTGCCTGGGAAACCTGCGGCGCCCGGGTCTCGGAGCTGGCCCCGGCCGAGCATGACGGCGTTTTCGCGGCCGTGAGCCACCTGCCGCACCTGCTGGCCTTTGCCCTGGTCCACGACCTGGCCGGCCGGGCGAATTCCGACCAGCTCTTCGGCTTCGCCGCCGGCGGCTTCCGGGACTTCACCCGCATCGCCAGCAGCCATCCCGAGATGTGGCGGGACATCTGCCTGGCGAACCGCCACGCCCTGTTGCGGGAACTGGACGCCTACATGGCCGAGTTGCTGGAGACCCGCGTGCTGCTGGCCTCCGCCGACGGCCCCGGGCTGGAGGCCATGTTCGCCACCGCCCGGGCCCGTCGCGACGCCTGGCTGGATTCCCTGAGCCCGCCGCCGGGGGAATGAGCATGGAATTCCTCGACCTGCCCCCCCTTGCCCTGGCCGCCGGCACCGTCCGCCTGCCAGGCTCGAAGAGCATCTCCAACCGCTGCCTGCTGCTCTCGGCCCTGGCTTCCGGTGTCACCGAGATCCGCGACCTGCTCGATTCCGACGACACCCGGGTGATGCTTGCCGCCCTGAAAGCCCTGGGTGTCGCCGTCGAATCCCTGGGCGGGGCGGCCTGGAAGATCACCGGCGTGGGCGGCGTGTTTCCGGTGCAGGACGCCGACCTCTTCCTCGGCAACGCGGGTACGGCCTTCCGCCCCATGACGGCGGCCCTGGCCCTGTCCGGCGGCCGCTACCGCCTTTCCGGCGTGCCGCGCATGCACGAGCGGCCCATCGGCGACCTCGTGGATGGCCTGCGGCAGATCGGCGCGGATGTGCGCTACGCGGGCCAGGAGGGCTACCCGCCTCTCGAGATCGGGCCGGCGGATATCCGGCTCGACGCGCCGATCCGCGTGCGGGGCGACGTCTCCTCCCAGTTCCTCACCGCCCTGCTGATGGCCCTGCCGCTCACCGGCCGGGAGGCGGCGATCGAAATGACGACGGAGTTGATCTCCAAGCCCTACATCGAGATCACGCTCAACCTGATGGCCCGTTTCGGCGTCGCCGTGGAGCGGGAAGGCTGGGCGCGCTTCCGCATTCCCGCGTCCGTCGGCTACCGCAGCCCCGGCAGGCTGCACGTGGAGGGCGATGCCTCCTCGGCGTCCTATTTCCTGGCGGCCGGCGCCATCGCCGGCGGTCCGGTACGGGTCGAAGGCGTCGGCCGGGCGAGCATCCAGGGGGACGTGGCCTTCGCCGATGCCCTGGCGGCGCTCGGTGCGCGCGTCGAGATGGGGGAAAACTGGATCGCGGCCCGGGCACCGGAATCCGGCCGGCTCAAGGCCTTCGACCTGGACCTGAACCACATACCGGACGCTGCCATGACGCTCGCCGTCTGTGCCCTGTTCGCCGACGGCCCCTGCCGGCTTCGCAACATCGCCTCCTGGCGGGTCAAGGAGACGGACCGCATCGCGGCCATGGCGGCGGAACTGCGCAAGCTGGGCGCCGAGGTGGAGGAGGGGGCGGATTTCCTGCGCGTCGCGCCGCCCGCCGGGCTGCGGCCCGGGGCGGCCATCGCCACCTACGACGACCACCGCATGGCCATGTGTTTCTCGCTGGCCGCCCTGGGCGGGGTGCCGGTGCGCATCCTGGACCCCGGCTGCGTCGCCAAGACCTTTCCCGAGTACTTCGACCACTTCCTGCAGGTCACCGCGCCCGTGGTGGCCATCGACGGCCCCTCGGCCTCGGGCAAGGGGACGGTGGCCGTGCGGGTCGCCGAGGCCCTGGGCTTCCATTTCCTGGACAGCGGCGCCCTGTACCGGCTGACGGCCCTGGCGGCGTTGAAGGCAGGTGCGGACCTGGCCGACGAGGCGGCGGTGGCGGCTGTCGCCGCGGCCCTGCCGGCCGAATTCCCGGGCGACCGGATCGTGTTGTCCGGGGAAGACGTGACCGACGCCATCCGCGCCGAGGATGTCGGCGTCGGGGCCTCCAAGGTGGCCGCCCTGCCGGCCGTGCGGGCCGCGCTGCTCGACCGCCAGCGGGCCTACCGCCGGCCGCCGGGCCTGGTGGCCGACGGGCGGGACATGGGCTCCGTGGTCTTTCCCGAGGCGCCCGCCAAGGTCTTCCTGACCGCCTCGCCCGAGGCGCGCGCTGAAAGGCGTTATAAACAGTTGATCGGCAAGGGAATGCCTGCTAACATGCACGCCCTTTTGCAGGA
>DAOLKI010000272.1:0-4192 GCA_035331665.1 Rhodocyclaceae bacterium | reverse complement strand
AGAATGTGCTGCCGACGCCCGGCGTGCTCACCATGCCGATTTCACCGCCCATCAGGCGGACGATGGCGCGGCTGACCGCCAATCCCAGCCCGGTGCCGCCGTATTTCCGCGACGGCGACGCGTCGGCCTGCTCGAAGGCGCTGAACAGGCGCGGCTGATCCTCGGGCGGGATACCGATGCCCGTGTCCTCGATCTCGAATCTCGCCAGAACTCCGTCCGCGCTTCCGGCACCGAGCGTTGCACGGACGCACACCTGCCCCCGTTCGGTGAACTTGACCGCGTTGCCCAGAAGATTGAGCAAGACCTGGCGCAGGCGATCCGGATCGCCCCGGAAACGCCGCCCGGCGAGAGCGGGGTCCAGGGTGGCTTCGACCCGCAGACCCTTGGTCAGTGCCTTGGCGCGTATCGCATCCACGACCTCGTCGAGGATCGGCCGGATCTCTAGATCGCGCTGTTCCAGTTCCAGACGGTCCGCCTCGATCCTCGATATGTCCAGGATGTCGCTGATGATGCTGAGCAGATGCTGCGAGGCATCGGCAACCTTTCTCAACTGATCGACCTGTTTGGGGTCCGTCGCTTTCCGCTGGGCGAGGCCGGTCATGCCGATGATCGCGTTCAGGGGGGTGCGCAATTCATGGCTCATGTTGGCCAGGAAAGTGCTCTTCGCCCGGTTCGCGGCTTCGGCGATCTCCTTGGCCTGGGAGAGCTCCCGGGTGCGCTCCGCCACCAGGTCCTCCAGATGCTGGCGGTAGCGCCGCAGTTCGGACTCGGCCGCCTTGCGTTCGGTGATATCCCGGCTGACACCGACCAGGGAGACCGGATGGCCCGCATCGTCGAGGACGTAGTTGATCACCATCTCCACCTGGACCACGCGGCCGTCCGGACGCGGATGCTCCACTTCGATCAAACGGGTCAGGTCGCTGCTCCGTCCGCCGACAATCTCGTCCAGGGTCCTGGCCAGGCCCTTGCGGGCACGCTCGACCGATTCCGGGAGGAGGGTCTCGAACAGGTCGCGGCCGACAACCCGGTCGACCGGAATTCCCAGCAGCCGTTCGACCGAGGGACTGATGTAGGTGACCCGCTGTGTCCCCAGGTCCGCGGTCCAGATCACATCGTGGGCATTTTCGGCGACGAACCGGTAACGCGCCTCGCTTTCCCTGAGGAGTTCCTCGGCGGCTTTGCGGTTCGAAATGTCGGCGATGGTCCCCACGTAGCGCAGCGGATTGCCGTTGGCGTCCCGCTCCACCACGCGGCCCCTGCCGGCGACCCACCGCACCTCCCCGGATCGCGTGACCATCCGGTACTCGACCTCGGCCGCAGCGTCTTCTCCGCGCAGCCGGCTTTGCATCGCGCTCCGGACCTTTTCCAGGTCCTCCGGGTGCACCACGCTGCGCAGGAACTCCCGGCCCACCGGCGCTTCCCCGGGTCGGTATCCCGCCAGGGCCAGATAGCGTGGCGATAGGTATATCTCGTCGGTCGTCAGGTTCCAGTCCCACAGCCCCTCGTTGGCGGCTTCCAGGGCCAGATGCAGCCGGCGTTCGCTGATCTCCAGGTCGCGCCGTATGCCCGAGAACAGGAAGAGGCCCAGGGCCACGGACGCCGTCACGTTGAGGACGCCGGCGACGGTCCAGCAGAACTGTATCCAGGGGGATGCCTGGCGCACGCTTGCGATCCCGGCCGGTTCGGCCAGCACGAGGGGAACCACCGCGACACAGGAAATGCCGGCCACCGCGTAGGCGGCGACCAGCAGACGGCGGAGCATGGCGCCGCCAAGGGGCTGGCGGACCCGATGGCGAACCAGGAGGACCGCTGTGGCGAAGGAAATGACCCCCATGGCCAGGGCCAGGACATTGACGCGCCCCGGAAAGCTGGGATTCACCAGCGCGAAATAACCCATCGCAGCGGCCACGAAGACACCGGCGACACGGCCGGGTCGCGCCCACGAATCCAACCCGTAGCGGACCCGGACGCCATCGTGGAAACTCGCGAAGCCGGCCAGCAGCAACAGGCTGCCGATCAGCAGGGCCAGCATGTCCGGCAGCGGCCCGCGCAGGCCGATGAGCAGGAATCCGGCGCCGGCGGACACGGCGCTCAGCACCCACTTGCGCAGCACCCGGTTGCGTTCGGACTGTTCCCCGCCATGCAGGAAGGCGAAGGACAGCAGACCTACGGCGACAACCAGGACGGCAAGGAGGATGTTGTTTTCGGCTGACATCACGAATGCGCCGGCCGCGCGCGATTATGCCATTGGGAATTTCCGGCGGAGCGCCGCGGCGGCAGGCCGGGAAGGCTCTTCCTTCTATGTCTTTAGTCAGTGATTGTCCCCCTCGACCGCCATATGTCAAGCGCCCGGACGCGCGAACGGTGCCAAAATGAAGACTCCATCCCGATCGTAACCGACGCCGTTACGATTGCCGTCCGTCCTCCTCCGGGGAGAATGACCAAATGGAGAACCGCGCATGAGACGAATTTCGGCCGTGGTGTTCGATGTGTTCGGGACCCTCGTGGACTGGCGCAGCGGCATCGCCCGGGAGGTCCGCGGCCACCTGGCTCCGCTGGGCATCGACATCGACTGGCAGGCATTCGCCGACGCCTGGCGCGCCCAGTACCAACCGGCCATGGAGGAGGTGCGTTCCGGCCGCCTCCCCTACTCGAAGCTGGACCGGCTGCATCGGCGCAACCTGGATGTGGTGCTGAAGAATCTCGGCCTCGACAGGGTCGATGAGACCGTGCGCGCAAATCTCAACCTGGCCTGGCATCGGCTCGATGCATGGCCGGATGTGCCGGAGGGACTGCGCAGGCTGAGGGAACGCTTCCGCATCGCCCCCTGTTCCAACGGCAACATTTCCCTGATGGTGGATCTGGCGCGCCGCAACCGCTTTCCCTGGGATGCGATCCTGGGCGCCGAGTTGGCGCGCGACTACAAGCCCAGGGCCGGCGTCTATCTCGCCGCGGCGGAGGCCTTCGACCTGGCGCCCGCAGAAACCCTGATGGTCGCCGCCCATTCGGACGACCTGGCCGCCGCCGCCGCCGCGGGCCTGCGTACCGCCTTCATTGCGCGACCCGACGAGTTGGGGCCCGGATCGGGCGAATCGGTGCCGGCGGTGGCGGTGGATTTCGCGGCTCCGGACCTGCCGACGTTGGCGGACAGATTGCCGGGATGAAACGGCATCCCGGCCCCGCGGGCGATGCCCAGAAAGCCGCGAAAAAGACAGTTGAACCACAAAGGCATAGAGTTGACGGAGGAAAGCATAGGCTTGTCAAGGTTGCCCTACTCACCCGACGGGTGGCGGAAAGGCGACGCGCAAGTCCTTGGTGCGCCGCAAATCTCCGTGTCCATGTGCCTCTGTGGCGATTTGTTCGGAATGAATGACTGCGCGCCTTTGCGCGACGGCGACGAGGAATATCGAATGATGCAAGAACGGATGCTGGGTGACTGCGAGCGGGAATTGACCCACACGCGGCGGATCGACTGCCGCGCCTACCGCCGCCGCGACGGCCTGTGGGAAATCGAGGCCGTGGTGGAGGACGAAAAGGCGGAAGCGGTCCATTTCAGGGCCAGACCGACCGTCGGAGCGGGCGAGTTCATGCACCGGATGACCCTGGCTTTCCTCATCGACGGCGACTATGCGATCCGCGACGTGCGGGCGCGGACGATCGACGCCCCCTGGCCGGCCTGCGGCGAGACCGACGACGCCTATCGGCGACTGATCGGCCTGCGCATCGGCCCCGGGTTCAAGCGCCAGGTCCACGACCGGGTGGGCGGCGACCGGGGCTGCACCCACATCACCGACCTGCTCACCCAGGTCGGCAATACCTACATGCAGGCATCCTGGCCGGACCGCGTCGCGCGCCAGTCGGCCGTGGATCCCGATCCGCGCCGTTGGCCCGATCGGGGCGCGGTGGCCTTCGTCGGCCAATGCCATGCGTGGCGCCGGGACGGAGACGCCGTGCAGCGGGAATATCCGGAACTGGCGCCGGAATCCGATCCTGGTTGAACCGAAAAAAAGCAGTTGAACCACAGAGCCACAGAGTTCAAAGAGGAAAATCAGATACTTGGCCGGGTTGTGTAATTCTCACCCGATGGGTGGCGCGAACACCACACGCAAGTCCTTGATGTTTTGCATTGCTCTGCGTCTCTGTGCCTCCGTGGTGAGGTTTTCAGGTTGAACCGGTAAGTAGCGGCTGAACC
>DAOLKI010000271.1:0-4213 GCA_035331665.1 Rhodocyclaceae bacterium | reverse complement strand
TGAAGGCCTTGAGCCTCCCCGTCGACGGGACGTGGGGGCCCCGGCACAGGTCCACGAAGGCCCCTTCGCGATAGAGACCGATGGGTTCGCCGGCGGGGATCGCGGCGATCAGTTCCGCCTTGTAGTGCTCGCCGATGGACTTGAAGAAGGCCACGGCCTCGTCCCGGTCCCACTCCTCGCGGGTCACCGGAAAATCCTCCTTCGACAGCTCGGCCATGCGCCGCTCGATGGCCAGCAGGTCCTCGGGCGTGAAGGGCCGCTTGTAGGCGAAGTCGTAGTAGAAGCCGTTCTCGATCACCGGGCCGATGGTCACCTGGGCCTCCGGGAACAGTTCCTTCACCGCATAGGCCAGCAGGTGGGCGGTCGAATGCCGGATGATTTCCACGCCCTCGGCGTCCTTTTCCGTGACGATGGCGACCTTCGCGTCCGCCACGATGGGGTGGGAGGTATCGACGAGCCGTCCATCGACCTTCCCGGCCAGGGCCGCCTTGGCGAGGCCGGGACCGATGGCGGCGGCCAGCTGGGCCACCGTGACGGGTTGGTCGAAGCTCCGCTGGGAACCGTCGGGCAAGCTGATTACGGGCATGATCGGAAATCCTCGAATGCAAAAAAAAGTGCGGCAGGGCCGCACTTTTCTTCGGGTGACGCTGATCGAAACACGAACGCCGGCGGCCGGGGACTCAGGCTGTCGTACGGGTTCGAGTTCGGAAGGGCATGGTGGCTGCGTTTCCCGGAAACGTTCCCCGGGAACCCCGGAGAGGCAGGCGATTATCGCACGGGGTCCTCCGCCCACCAAGCGCCGCCGGCGTTGCGGCAAGGCCCCTGCGTGATCGGTGCAACAGGCGCGGTCAGGCCGCCGTCGCCCGCTCCCGGCGCCGGTGGGCCAGGACCGCCGGCAGCACGATGGCGACCAGGCCGAGGGCGCCGGCGACCAGCGGCCAGATCACCGGCCGGTTCCACTCCGCCCTCAGCCGGTCCCGCTCGGCCACCTCGATGCGCTGGTATTTGAGGGTGTTGTTGCCCACCTTGGTGGGCTTCCGGTTCTTCAGCCAGGAATGCCGGAGCGCGTATTCCTTGGGATGGAAGCCCCAGACCCAGGGCGCGTCCTGGTGCAGGACGGCCAGCATCCGGTCGATGATGGCCTGGCGTTCGGGACCGTTCTCCATGGCCTTCATCCGCTCGAACAGCCGGTCGTACTCGGCGTTCGCGTAGTTGGCAGCGTTCTCCCCCTGGTGCTTCACCTTGGCCTGGGGGCCGTGCAGCAGGAACAGCAGGTTCTCCGGGTCCGGGTAGTCCGCGTTCCAGCCGAAATAGAAGAACTGGGCAGCCCCCTTCAGGATCTTGTCCTGGAAGCGGTTGTAGTCCGTGCTGCGCACGACCAGCTGGATGTCGAGCTTGCGGAACTGCTTGTTCAGCCAGTCGATGCGGGACTTGCCGCCCACGCCGCCCGCCGTGGTGTCGAGGTTGATCACCAGGGGCTCGCCGGTCTTCGCGTCGCGGCCGTTCGGATAGCCGGCCTCGGCCAGCAGGCGCTTCGCCTCCTCGATGCCGCGACGGCGCGGCGCGCCGTCCACCCATTCGTAGACCACCGGATTGATGCCCTCCCGTCCTTCCCGATAGCCGAAGATGCCGGGCGGGATGGGGCTCTGGGCGGGAATGCCCCGGCCGTTCTGGAAGATCGAGATGAACTCTTCCTGGTCGATGGCGATGGAGAGCGCGTGGCGCAGCCGGCGGGCCCGTTCCTGGTCCGCGGCGTCGCCCGGCCGGCCGCCGACCAGGGGATCGACCATGTTGAACCCCATGTAGAAGCTCGAGGTGGCCACCGAAGTGGACAGGCGTATGCCCTGGGCGCGCATGCCGTCGGTCAACGTCGTCTCGCCGCTCGCGCCCACCTGCACGGCCTGGTCGAAGGAATCGGAGGAAATGCCGGAGGCATCGTAGTAGCCCTGCAGGAACTTGTTCCAGTAGGGGATCTGCTCCTTCTCCCGCGTGAACACGATGCGGTCGATGAAGGGCAGGGGCTTGCCACAATCGGTCAGCAGGCCGGCCTCCCGGTCCTCGTCCTCACCCTCGCAGGGATAGGTCTCGCCGCGGAAGTTCGGATTGCGCTCCAGCACCATGCGCGCATTGGGGTTGTTCTCGGTCAGCATGAAGGGCCCGGTGCCGATCGGATACCAGTCCAGCGTCAGGTTCTTCTCGGCCATGCCGGGTTGGCCGTGGAAGCGGTCCGCCTCCCAGGGCATGGGCGCGAAGAAGGGCATGGTCAGCCAGTAGAGGAACTGGGGATACTTGCCCTTGATACGGATGCGGTACGTATGCGCATCGACCACCTGCGCCCCTTGCAGCGGAAATTGCCTGAGGTCCAGCCACTCCTGCCTGCCCGCCTCGGGCAGGCTCTTTTGATGGTCCTGCAAGGCCTTGGCGAGCGGTGCCAGGCCGACCACGTATTCGCCCATGAGCCCGAGGATGGGGGAATGCAGGCGCGGATGGGCGAGCCGTTTCAGGGCATAGACGTAGTCGTCGGCGGTCAGCTCGCGCGTGTCGCGCAAGGGAAAATCGCCCAGGTCGCGGACCTTCGCCAGGTCCTCGCGGGCGAGCGCATGGTAGGCATGGGTCCCGTCGGCCCTCTTCGCGAAGGCGGGATGAGGCTGGTAGCGGATGCCCGGCTTGATCCGGATGACATAATCCGTGTAGGCGATGCGCGCCGGGTCGGCATTGGTCGGCAGCGGCTTGCCGGCGCTGTCGGAATAGGCGGGCACGGGCAGGTCGCGGGCGGTCGCCGGGACCACCTGGTAGGGCCGTTTCAGGTAGTGGTATTGCAGCGGCGGTTCGTAGATCTGCGCCGTGAAGGTGATCTCGTCCTCACTGTAGGACTGCACCGGATCCAGGTGTTTCGGGCGGTCGGTGAAGGCCGTGTAGAGGATGTGCCGGCCCGCGTCCGCCGCCGGATAGGGATTGTTCCAGGCGTCCCCGCACCCGGCCAGGAACGCCGCCATGACGGCCGCGAACGCGACCGCCGGCGCGCCCCGGAATGCGCCGCGGACCGTCCGGCGAGCGGCGGGTCGGGGTGCGTGGCGGGAGGGCGGAACGGGCATGGCGGGCAGTTTAGCCCATGCGCCCATCCGATATAATCCGCCGTCTTCACAGGGAGAAAGCATCCATGGGTTTCCTAGCCGGCAAGCGCATCCTGATCACCGGCCTGCTGTCCAACCGCTCCATCGCCTACGGCGTGGCGAAGGCCTGCCACCGCGAAGGCGCCGAACTGGCCCTCACCTACCAGAACGACCGGTTCAAGGACCGTATCTCGAAGTTCGCCGACGAGTTCGGCGCGGCGCTGATCTTCCCCTGCGACGTCGCCGAGGACGCGCAGATCGAGCAGTTGTTCGCGGAACTCGGCAAGGCCTGGGAGGGCCTCGACGGCCTCGTGCATTCCATCGCCTACGCCCCGACGGAAGCCCTGGAAGGGGACTTCCTCGACGCCATCTCCCGGGAAGCCTTCCGCATCTCCCACGACATCTCGGCCTACAGTTTCCCCGCCCTGGCCAAGGGCGCGCGGCCGATGATGCGGGGCCGCAAGGCTTCGCTCCTGACCCTGTCCTACCTGGGCGCGGTGCGCACGATGCCCAACTACAATGTCATGGGCATGGCCAAGGCCAGCCTGGAAGCCTCGGTCCGCTACCTGGCCGCCTGCCTGGGTCCCGAGGGCCTGCGCGCCAACGGCATTTCGGCGGGACCCATCAAGACCCTGGCCGCCTCCGGCATCGGCAGCTTCGGGAAGCTCCTGTCCTACAACGAGAAGCACGCCCCGCTGCGGCGGAACGTGACCGTCGAGGAAGTCGGCAACGCCGCGGCCTTCCTGCTGTCCGACCTGGCCAGCGGCATCACCGGCGAGATTCTCTACGTGGATGCCGGCTTCAACACGACGGCCCTGGGCAACGCCGACGCCGCCGCCGGCAACTGAGCCACCGGCCACCCGGCCGTCCACGAAAAAGCCCGGCGGTCGCCGGGCTTTTTTTCGGCCGATGCCGACGGGCCCTACTTGTCCTTCGCCTCCAGCATCGCCTTGTTGATCTTCACGCCGTAACGCTCGCGCAGACCGGCCATCCAGGCGTTGAAATCCTCCTCCGCGACGGTCCGCGCGTATTGCTGGCGCTGGGCGTTCGCCGCCGCCTGGGCGTCGGTGCCCGCCTCGGCGACCGCCGAAATGCGATAG
>DAOLKI010000270.1:0-4263 GCA_035331665.1 Rhodocyclaceae bacterium | reverse complement strand
ATGCCTGCGGCGCGAATCCCTATCCCCTGGTGGTGCCCTGCCACCGGGTCGTCGCGTCCGGCGGCGCGCTCGGCGGATTCGCCCGCAACCGGGGCGGATTCCTTCTCGACGTCAAGCGCTGGCTCCTCGCCCATGAGGGAATCTGATTCCGGGCTCCTGGACGAATTCGTCGATGCCCTCTGGCTGGCGGACGGCCTGGCGAAAAACACGCTCGGCGCCTACCGTTCGGATCTCGCCCTGTTTGCGGACTGGCTGGAGGATCGCGGCCGCGCGCTGACTTCGGTCACCGGCGAGGAGATCAACGGCTACCTGGCCTACCTGCACGGACGGCCGGGCGGCATCAAGCCGGCCAGCCAGCGCCGCCTGCACTCGGCGTGGCGGCGCTTCTTCCACTGGCTGCTGGAGCAGGGGCGCATCACCGTGGATCCCCTGCGCGACGTGGCGCGACCGGCGCGCGGAAGCCGCTTTCCGAAGACTCTGTCGGAACGCCAGGTCGAGGGGCTGCTGGCCGCTCCGGACATCGCCACGCCGCTCGGACTGCGCGACCGGGCGATGCTCGAACTGCTCTATGCCACGGGGCTAAGGGTGTCCGAACTCGTCGGGCTGCGCCTCTTCGAAGTCGGTCTCGATGACAACGTCGTCCGAACGGTCGGCAAGGGCGGCAAGGAGCGGCTCGTTCCCCTCGGCGAGGTGGCCGCGGACTGGCTGCGCCGCTACCTGGCCGAGGGGAGGCCGTTGCTCCTCAAGGGCGGGACCTCCGACCATTTGTTCGTCACCGGGCGCCGCCGGCAGCGCCCCGGGGGCATGAGCCGCCAGATGGCCTGGTCCCTGATAAAGAAACACGCGCTCGTGGCCGGAATTCCGGCCGGGCGGGTCTCGCCCCACGTGCTGCGCCACGCCTTCGCCACGCATCTGTTGAACCATGGCGCGGACCTGCGGGTCGTCCAGCTGTTGCTCGGCCACTCCGACATTTCGACCACCCAGGTCTATACGCATGTGGCGCGGGAACGGCTGAAGCTGTTGCACAAGGCGCATCATCCTCGGGGTTAGAATTCCCCGATGAGAAACGACGCGCAGGCGCCCGAAACCCCGGCCACCACCTTCCTGCGCCGCCATGGCGTGGCCCACTCGAACCACCTCTACGAGTACGAGGACCACGGCGGTACGCGGGTCTCCGCGCGGGAACTGAATGTCCCCGAACATCACGTCGTGAAGACCCTGGTTTTCGAGGACGAGACGGCCAAACCCCTCATCGTCCTGATGCACGGCGACCGCAAGGTCTCCGCGAAGGAACTCGCGCGCCAGGTGGGCGTCAAGAAGGTGGCCCCCTGCACGCCCGAGACCGCGCATCGGCAGACGGGTTACCAGGTGGGCGGCACCTCGCCCTTCGGCACCCGCAAGCCGCTGCCCGTGTACATGGAAAAGTCCATCCTGGATCTGCCGCTGATCTACATCAACGGCGGGCGGCGCGGATACCTCGTCGGCGTCCATCCCCACGACATCCTAAGGGTTCTTTCCCCGAGGCTGGTCCAGGTCGCGCAATAACGGCATCGGCCGCGCGGAGGCCGCCCGCGCGCCGGACCTTACGATTTCCCGGCCGTTCCCGCCGGTGCCGCCGGAACACGGGAGGGCGACCGGGGCGGAATCCCGGGTCGCGTCAGTTCCGGGAGCGCTCGATCTGCACGCCCACGCGTTTCACACCCTTCGCGATGCCCACCTTGGCGATCGAAATCTTGACCCAGGGCGCACGGAATTCGTCCAGCATCAGGTGGATGACGTACTCTCCGAGGGTCTCGAGCAGGTTGAAATGGCGGACGGCCAGTTCCGCGCGGATGCGGTCGATGACGACGGCGTAGTCGATGGTTTTCGCGATGTCGTCGTCGCGCGCCGCCTCGTCGGGAACGCCGAAGGTCATGCTGATCTCGAGGGTCTGCGCCGCCGCCTTCTCCCGCGCGTAGATGCCAACGTGGGCTTCGACCCGCATCTCGTCGATGAAAATGAAGTCCATGGCGGCCCTCGGTTAAAATCGGGCCGATTCTAGGCCAACATCCCTTCCCCCGCCGGTGACCTTCGCCGCCTTTCTGCTGTTGGGATACCTGATCGGCTCCGTCTCCTTTGCCGTCCTGGTTTCCCGTGCCTTCCGCCTGGCCGACCCGCGCACTTTCGGATCGGGGAACCCGGGCGCCACCAATGTGCTGCGCTCCGGGAACAAGCTCGCGGCGTTGCTGACCCTGCTCGGGGACGCCTTCAAGGGTTGGCTCGCCATGCAGGTGGCGCGCTGGCTCGGTGCCGATGGGACGGCCGTGGCCGGCGCGGGTGTCGCCGCCTTCGTCGGGCACATCTACCCGGTGTTCCACCGCTTCCGTGGCGGCAAGGGTGTGGCGACGGCCCTCGGCGTCCTTGCCGGGTTTTCCGCGCCGCTCGCCCTGGTGTGCGGCGGCGTCTGGGCCGCCGCAGCGCTTCTCTTCAGGTATTCGTCGCTGGCCGCCATATGCGCCGCCGTCGCCGCGCCGTTCGCCGCCGCGGCCCTGATCGACATGCGCGCCGTGATGGGAGTTTCCGCCATGTCGGCGTTGCTGATATTCCGCCACCGGGAGAATATCCGCCGGCTCCTTTCCGGTACCGAGAGCCGCATCGGCGCGAAGAAGCAGAAGGCCGGCACCTAGGGTCTGTTTTCATTCCGTCGGCGCGTGCGGTGCGGCCGAATGCGGATGGCCGCGCGAAGCCATGCGAAGGCAATGCCCGGCTCCGTGGCGAGCCGAGCGACAAGCGCACGGCGCATAGGGTTGCAACCCGAAGCGACGGGGGGCGTTGGGTCGCATGGCGGCGTTGCGCCCTCCTGATGTGGCACAACCCCATGGCGCCGGTCGCGCCGTGCCCGACGACCGATATCGTCCCGTCGCACACGTCACCCAATGCGGACCAGGCGTCGGGAGCAATCGACGGGACGCCGGCCCGTGCGTCAGCCTGTCCGGTTCATGGCGCGCCCAAGGGCCACCGGGGCCGGATGGCAAAGGCGCCGCTGCCGGGCCGCGCCGCCATGCGCGCCAGGCGGCGCGCGGCGCAGTAGGCGATCATCGCGCCGTTGTCCGTGCACAAGGCCAGTTCGGGGTAGAAGACGCGGAATCCGCGCCGGGCCGCCGCTTCGTCCAGCCGCGCGCGCAGGCGCCGGTTGGCGCCGACCCCGCCGGCGACCACCAGTTGGGTCAGGCCCGTGCTGTCCAGCGCGGCCAGCGCCTTGCCGGTGAGCACCTCGGTCACCGCCTCCTGGAATTCCCGGGCCAGATCGGCCTTGCCGGGCTCGTCCAGCGGGTGATTGCGGGCGACCGTCAACACCGCCGTCTTGAGGCCGGAGAAGCTGAAATTCAGGTCGCCGCTGCCCAGCATGGGGCGGGGCAGCGTGAAGACCCCCGCCGCGCCCCTGGCCGCCAGGGCGGCCACGGCCGGCCCGCCCGGGTAGCCCAGGCCGAGCAGTTTGGCCGTCTTGTCGAAGGCTTCGCCGGCTGCGTCGTCCAGGGACTCGCCGAGGAGTTCGTAGTCGCCCACGTCGGCGACCCGCATGAGCTGGGTATGGCCGCCGGACACCAGCAGGGCGACGAAGGGGAAGGCCGGCGGGTCCCCGGCGAGCAACGGGGACAGCAGATGCCCTTCCAGGTGATGGACCGGCAGCGCGGGTATGCCCAGGGCAAGGCCCAAGGCCTCGGCGAAGCTCGCGCCCACCAGCAGGGCGCCGGCGAGCCCGGGGCCGGCGGTGTATCCGATGGCGTCGAGATCGCGCCGTCCCGCGCCGGCTTCCGCAAGGACCCGTTCCAGCAGGGGGATCACGCGGCGGATGTGGTCCCGGGAGGCGAGTTCGGGGACGACGCCGCCGTAGGCCTCGTGCATCGCCACCTGGGTGTGCACCGCATGGGCCAGCAGGCCCCGCCCCGTGTCGTACAGGGCGACGCCGGTTTCGTCGCAGGAGGTTTCGATGCCCAGGACCAACACGGCGCGGAATTTTACGGGCAACCCCTTTGACGCGGCCGAAAAAATGGATAAAATCCCGCGCTTCGCTCAAGTAGCGACCCCTCGTGGGTCATTGAAGGAATACGAATGCCTGGTATCCGCGTCAAGGAAAACGAGCCTTTCGAGGTGGCCATCCGCCGCTTCAAGCGCACCATCGAGAAGACCGGTCTGCTGACCGAACTGCGCGCCCGCGAGTTCTACGAGAAGCCCACGTCGGAGCGCAAGCGCAAGCTTGCGGCTGCGGTGAAGCGCCATCAC
>DAOLKI010000269.1:0-4293 GCA_035331665.1 Rhodocyclaceae bacterium | reverse complement strand
GTTCAGGCTGTCCAGGGTCTTCTGGAACTTGTTGGCGTGGCTGCGCTCGGCCTTGGCCAGGGTCTCGAACCAGTCGGCGATCTCGTCGAAGCCTTCGTCGCGGGCGGTCTTCGCCATGCCCGGGTACATGTCGGTGTACTCGTGGGTTTCGCCGGCGATGGAGGCCTTCAGGTTGTCGGACGTGCCGCCGATGGGCAGGCCGGTGGCAGGATCGCCGCAGACCTCCAGGTACTCCAGGTGGCCGTGCGCGTGGCCGGTCTCGCCCTCGGCGGTGGAACGGAACACGGCGGCCACGTCGTTGTAGCCCTCCACGTCCGCCTTGGCTGCGAAGTAGAGATAGCGGCGGTTGGCCTGGGATTCGCCGGCGAACGCGGCCTTCAGGTTGCCTTCGGTCTTGGATCCTTTCAATGCTGCCATGGGTGTTCTCCTCTCTGATCAGATGGAATGCGATCCCCCCGGGCCCGGGAGGACGCCCCGATTATTCTCCCCGCCCCGCATTGCGGGAAGTTGAATTTGGCAATCGGCCCGATAGGCGGCATCTATCGTCCCGGCCTCCGCCCCGACGGGGGATAACATGCCGCCATGGTCACGGCGACGTTCCGCTTCTACGAGGAACTGAACGATTTCCTGCCCGCGGACCGGCGCAGGCGGGACATCACCGTGGCCTGCGCGCGAGCCGCCACGGTGAAACACCAGATCGAGGCCCTGGGCGTGCCCCACACCGAGGTGGAACTGATCCTGGTGAACGGCGAGTCCTGCGGCTTCGGGCGGCTGCTCGCCGACGGCGACCGGGTGGCGGTGTACCCGAAATTCGAGGCCCTGGACGTGACGCCGCTGCTGCGCGTGCGCGAACAGCCGCTGCGCGTGACCCGCTTTGCCGCCGATGCCCACCTGGGCGGGCTCGCCCGCCTCCTGCGCATGGCCGGCTTCGACACCTTCCACGCCAACGACATCGACGACGCCGGCCTGGTGGCCCTCGCCCTGCGCGAGGGCCGCATCGTCCTGACCCGGGACCGGGACCTCCTGAAGCGCCGGGACCTGACCCATGGCTGCTACGTCCGCGCCATCCATCCGGAGCGGCAGTTCGGCGAGATCGTCGACCGGTTGGACCTCTCCCGCGCCGCCCGGCCTTTCAGCCGTTGCCTGGCCTGCAACGCGGCGCTGCGCAACGCGGAAAAGGGCGAGGTGATCGACCGCCTGCCGCCCCGCGTCGCCGAACGCCACGAGCGCTTCTCCGTCTGCGACGGCTGCGGCGGCGTGTTCTGGGAGGGCAGCCACTGGCAACGCATGCGGGCGTTGCTCGCGCGGGTGCTGGCGGAGCGCGACCCGCCGGCGTAGGATGCCGTTAACGAGGGCGGGTACGGCCACCCCGCCCGGAGGAGAGGACCATGGAAATCCGTTCCGTCGCGACCAGCACCAATCCCGTCAGCCAGCGCGCGCCGACCGCCGACACCGCCCAGGCGGATGCCACCCGCCGCGCCGAACAGGCGAAGAAGGATCAGGAGGCCAAGGCCGCTGCCGATGCGAAGCAGCAGGAAGAGCAGCGCCCGCCGGTGGTGAACGCCCAGGGCCAGACCATCGGCCGGGTGATCAACACCTCCGCTTGACGGTGCAATGAAAAACGCCACCCGGGGGTGGCGTCTTCGAAGGCCGGGGGAGATCCGTCAGGATTTCCTGCGGCGGGCCAGGAAGCCCAGCAGGCCCAGCCCGGCGAGCATGGTCGCGTAGGTTTCCGCCTCGGGCACTGCGATGACCGTCCGCTCGAAAATCTGTGGGGGCGAGCAACCGGCACCCGAGAAGTTGCTGCAGGTCACCCAGTACTGGTCGTAGGCTGTTTCCTTCAGCTCCGTCACCGGATTGCCGTCGGCATCGAACACGACGTTCCCCGCGTCGTCGAATACGAAGACCGTTTGCATCCCTTGCAGGTGCAATGCGACCTGCATGCGAGGCAGGACATACGTTCCCGCCGGCACGGGCGCGCCATTGGGGAAGAAAGTCACCATGGAGAAATCCAGGCTGTCGCCGGGAGCCATCTTCAGATCCGGTCTCTGGACCACCTGATATCCCTCCGTGGCCGAATAATTCCAGTCGTAACGGTAGGGGTGGCCATTGCCGTCGCAGCCGCCGGTGAAGGTGTCGCTGCAGCCGAACCCGACATCCACGTATGCCGAAGTCACGGTCGCCATCCCGCTCCATCCGAAGGACGTCAGGTCGGTAAGGTCGAGGGGGTCCGAGGTGGGGTCGAGACTGAATCTCATCCACGGTGCGACATTGTCGTTCGGGCCGACGATGCCGGTGGGGTTCGTGAAAACGAGCGACGCGACGATGTCGGCCGACGCGCCTTGTGCGGCGAACATCAGGGCGATTCCGGAAGTGATCGCGAGGGTTTGGCGACGAATCCGCATGGGATGCTCCATATTATTCAGATCGTTATAGGCCACGCTCCGCATATTTCTCATGCATGAGAATGGACGATGGGTGGGCGTTCGGAGGTTGTAGTTCAATCCGCGGTGACGCGTCAATAGTCCGAATGGACTAACCTATCCGCGCAGACGTCGACATGCCACCGGCTGTGCGTGGCGGCGCAGCAACCGCCCGATACGTCGGGCGACGGGTCAGAACAGGATCACCTGGCGCACCGCCGTGCCCTCGGCCAGGCGGTCGAAGCCCTCGTTGATCTGGTCCAGGGTCAGGCGGTGGGTGATCAGCTTGTCCACCGGCAGGCGGCCCGCCTTGAAGAGTTCGATGAAGCGCGGAATGTCGCGCGCGGGCACGGCGGATCCCAGGTAGCTCCCCTTCAGGGTGCGTTCCTCGGCCACCAGGTTCACCGCCTGCAGGTTGAACGTGTGGGCGGGATTGGGCAGGCTGCAGGTCACCGTGGTGCCGCCGCGGCGGGTGATCCGGTAGGCGAGTTCCAGGGCCTGCACCGAACTGGCCGCCTCGATGGCCACCTCGACGCCACCCGGCACCTCGGACCGCACGCGGGCCGCGACATCGGGATCGTCGGCGCGGCAGGCCCGGGTCGCCCCCAGGGCCATCGCCATCTCGAGTTTCTCGGGCAGCGTATCGATGGCCACAACCTCCCGGGCGCCGGCGGCCAGGGCGCCGAGCACGGCCGCGAGGCCCACGCCGCCCAGTCCGATCACGGCCACCGTGCTGCCCAGGCGCACCTGGGCGGAATTCATGGCGGCGCCGGTGCCGGTGAGCACCGCGCAGCCGAAGACGGCGGCCACGGCCGGGTCCAGGTCCGGGCGCACCTTGACCAGGCTGCCGCGCGCGACGACGGCATACTCGGCGAAGCAGGAGACGCCCACCTGGTGGTTGAGCAGGCTGCCGTCCGACCGGTGCAGCCGCCGGTGGCCGCCGACCAGCGTGCCGGCGCCGTTGGCCGCCGCGCCGGGCTCGCACAGGGCGGGACGCCCCTCCATGCAGGGGATGCAATGGCCGCAGGAGGGCACGAAGACCAGGGCCACCGAGTCGCCGCGTTGCAGGTCGTGTATGCCGGGGCCGCATTCCTCGACGATGCCCGCCGCCTCGTGGCCCAGGGCCATGGGCATGGGGCGCGGCCGGTCGCCGTTCACGATGGAAAGATCGGAATGGCAGAGGCCGGCACCGGTGATCCTCACCAGCACCTCGCCGGGCCCCGGGCCGTCCAGGTCGATGGTTTCCACCGAGATGGGCCGGCTGTCGGCGTAGGGGCGGGGGATCTCCATGCGGTCGAGGACCGCGGCGCGCATCTTCATGTCATGTCTCCGGGGTTGCCAGGGGGGCCAGCTCGTCGAGCAGCAGGCGGGTGATCGCGGGGGCGAAGGCCATCGACAGGTGGCCGATGCCGGCGCAGACCATGATGCGGGCCCCGGCCAGCAGCGGACTGTCCTGGGGCATCACGTAGTTGTCCTGGGGGCTGTAGGCCGAGGTCGTCGCCGCCGGCAACGGCACCGCGCCGGCGCGGTTGATTTCGTTCAGCCAGGCGTTGCCCGGCTCCATCTGCCGCGCGTTGGGGCCGATCCCGAGCTTGGCGAGCCAGCTGCCATGGTGCGGCGAACCGAGGGTGATCAGCTTGGCCACCTTGGCCGCGCCCCGGGCGCGCAGGTAGGTGCGCGACGCAAGGCCGCCCATGCTGTGCCCCACCAGCACGAGTTGTCCGGCGCCGGTGGCCGCCAGCACCGCGTCCACGCGGCGCGCCACCAGGTCGGCATAGTCGTCGATGGAGGCGAAGACCGGCTCCAGGCTCAGGGTGGCCACCGTCCAGCCGGCCTTCTCCAGGCGCGCCCGCTGCCAGTACCAGAAGCC
>DAOLKI010000268.1:0-4297 GCA_035331665.1 Rhodocyclaceae bacterium | reverse complement strand
GTGTTCTCGGCCTCGGCAACATTCACGGGCGCCCGTAGCGGCGCCGGCTCCTTGCAGACGATCAGCGAGGACGACGCGTACGCGATCGGACGGGAACTGGACGAAATAGAATCGGCTGCGCCGGCTTTGCGGGGCAGCGGCCAGGTGGTATCCGGCAACGCCAACTGGTCGACCGTCTTCTACGGGGTCACCCTGGAACATTTCGATGTGCGTCCGTGGACCGTGGCGGACGGTCGCCAGTTCGAACCCAACGAGATCTATGGCGCCGCAAAGGTCGCCTTGATCGGGCAGACGGTGGCAGACAACCTCTTCGGCGATGGGAATCCCGTAGACCAGGTCATCCGGATCCGCAAGGTTCCGCTCACGGTTGTCGGCGTGCTGGAGAGAAGGGGACCCAGCCTCTCCGGCAGCGATCAGGACGATGTCATTCTGATGCCGATATCGACGGCGCGCAAGCGCGTTCTGGGTGCAACGTCCTTCGCGAAATCGAGATCGGTCGGATCCATCAGCATACGGGTTCGCGACGGTGTCGACGTCAAGCTGGCCGAGGAAAAGATCCGCGAATTGCTTCGCCAGCGCCATCGCCTCCAGCCCGGCCAGGACGACGATTTCAGCGTCCGCAACATGTCGGAAGTGCTGCAGACCCAGGAGGAGTCCTCCCGGGTCATGGCGATGCTTCTGGCCGCCGTCGCGTCCGTGTCCCTCGTCGTCGGTGGAATCGGCATCATGAACATCATGCTCGTATCGGTGACGGAACGGACCCGGGAAATCGGCCTGCGCATGGCGGTCGGCGCGCGGGGCAGGGACATCCTGATGCAATTCCTCGTCGAAGCGGTGGTCCTGTCGCTGATCGGGGGCTTTGCGGGCATCGCCCTCGGGGTGGGCGGCTCGCTCCTGGTCGGGCATTTGGCCGGCTGGCGTATCGAGTTGTCCGTCGCATCTGTCGCGCTGGCGGTCGGATTCGCCGCAGCGATCGGGGTGTTCTTCGGGTTCTACCCGGCGCGCAAGGCCGCCGGCCTGCTGCCGATAGAGGCGCTGCGCTACGAGTAAGGTTACCGTTTCGTGACCATTGCCGGGAGCGTGTCAGTGCACGATAATCCCGGGCCCCACCGGAAGTTGCCATGGCCGAAGAGATCGAACTGAAGCTGTCCATCCCGGAGTCGGCCCAGAGCCGTTTCCGCCGCCACCCGATGATGACGCGGGCCGGTTCGCGCAGGACGGTCCGGCTCATGAACCTGTACTACGACACCCCGCAACTGGATCTGATGCGACGGGGAATCGCCCTGCGGTTGCGCAATTCGAATGGCGATTGGCTGCAGACGGTGAAGCGTTCGGCCGTTTCCGAGGGCGGTCTTACCTCCAGGCCCGAATGGGAGACGCCCTATGGAGGCCATTTCGACTTTTCCGGGATCGACGACAAGCAGCTGCGGCGCTATCTGGAACGTCACGCCGGGAAGGGTCGTTTCGTTCCGGTGTTCGAGACCAACTTCCTGCGCACGACCTGGCGGGTCGAGAACAGGGGCGGTACGGTTGACGTCATGCTGGACCGCGGATGGATCGCGGCGGCGGGCCGCCGGGAGCCGATTTCCGAAGTCGAAATCGAGCGTGTGTCCGGAGCGGTGGGGACGATATTTGCCGTCGCCCGGGCCCTGGCGGAGAAGATACCGCTTGCACCCGCGCCCCGGTCTAAGGCGGAACGGGGCTATCGTCTCTTTCGCGGGGAAGCGGCACGGCCATACAAGGCGGTCAACGCGGCTTTCCCTGCGGATGTCTCGCCGTGCCGCGCATTTCGCATCACCGCCTTCGCATGCCTTTCCCATCTGCAGGTCAATCGGGATGGGGCGGTGGCCAGCGACGATCCCGAATACGTCCACCAAGCGCGGGTGGCGATCCGGCGCCTGCGCGCAGCCCTGCGGCTGTTCCGGCCCGCCCTTCCGGGCGATCTTGCCCCGTCGCTCCTGCCCGATCTCAGAAGCGTCGCGACGGCGCTCGGCCAGACGCGCGACCTGGACGTGTTGCATACCGAGATCGTCGCTCCCGTGCTGGCCACGATGCCGGACGAACCACGGTTGGCGGCCCTCGACGGAGAGATCACGGAACGCCGATTTGCCGCCCGCAGGGTTTCGCAAGCCCATCTGAACTCGATCGGATACGGACGCATGATGGTGGCCGCCGCCGAACGCCTCACCGCACTGCCGGACGACGAGGGTATGGCGCCCGCGTTGCAGGAGTTCGCCCGGAAGCGATTGAAACGTCTGCGATGCCGCGTCGTGCGGATGGCGCGGTCGGCAGCGCCGGACGACCCCGCCTCCCTGCATGCTCTGCGCATCGCCGTCAAGCGCTTGCGGTACGGACTGGAGTTCTTCGGGCACCTGGCCCGCGGCCGGCGGCTCGCGGCGCTCGCATTCACATTGGCCCAGGCGCAGGATACGCTGGGCAAACTGAACGACCTGGCCAATGCCGGCCGGCTGCTCGAGGAATGCGCCGGAAACGACCGCCGTATGCGCGAAGCCGTGGGGATTACCGGCGGATGGCATGGGCCGCGGTACGCCCGATTGATGGCGGAGGTGCCCGCACTTCTGAAGAGGCTGTCGAGGATCACGCTGCCGCGCCTGGGGTAAAGCAGCGGTCATTGGAGAGATAGGGGCATGGACATCATCTTCTGGCGGCATGCGGAGGCGGAAGACCTTGCCGCTGGGATATCCGACGCGGAACGGCCCCTCACGGCCAAAGGCCGCCGTCAGGCCAAACAGATGGCGGGATGGTTGCGGCCCCGCCTGCCGGCAGATTGCCGGGTATTCGTCAGCCCCGCGGTGCGAGCCCGCGAAACGGCCTCCGCCCTGAAGATGCCGTTCGAGACCGAACCGGCCATCGGGCCGCTCGCTGCCGCCGGAGACCTGCTGGCGGTCGCGACACGAGCCGGCGTTGCCGGCACCGTCGTGTTGGTAGGTCATCAGCCTCGCTTGGGTGACGCCATACGGGCGCTGTTGCTCGGCGGCGAGACCGTCCCTGGATCGACCGGCCTCTCGGTGCGCAAGGGCGCCCTCTGGTGGTTGCGCGTGGATGGCGCCGCCACGTCCGGTGCCAAGGCGACGGTACGCGTCGTCCTTGCTCCGGAATTCCTGGCCTGATCGTCTCCGGCGTTATTTGCAGGCGCCGGGCAGGAACTTGGCTGGAACGGTGGTGAGGCCACCCGTCCGACCGCATTGCCAGAGCATATGCACGCCGGCGCTCGCGGGCAGGCGCAGATCGAGCGGGACCCCCGGCGCCGAAACGGGTTCCAGCGTCAATGCGTTGGTCGCTCCCACCACGCCGGGGTTGTAGGTGATCAGGATGGTACCGTCGGCCGACGTCACGACGGAATTCACGTTCGGGGTGATGGGGGCCGCCGGTGACGTCCAGCCAATGTCGTCGCAGGTGGTGCCCGCAGGGCAGGCGAAGTCGCCCGCCACGGCCCAAGCGTTCGACGGGCCGCGCGCAAGAAAGGTTTCGGTGATGGCCGTCTTGGCACCCGAGGCGATGCTCAGGCCCTCGGTCACCTTGGTGCGAATCGTGTAGTCCTGGTACTGGGGCAGCGCGATGGCCGCCAGGATGCCGATGATCGCCACGACGATCATCAGTTCGATCAGGGTGAAGCCCGCCTCCGGGCGGACTGCCAACCGGGTTTCTGCCCGCGGATCAGAGAATGGCTTCATGGAGCCTCCGACAGTGGCATGCAGGTTGGGAAATGGGGAATCCGTGATGGCCCCGGAAAACGAAAGAGGCCCCTTGCGCGGGGCCTCTTCCTTTTTCGCAAGCGTCCCGGAGCGGATTACTTGCAGGCGGACGGCAGATACTTGGCCAGGACGGTGGTCGCGGCACCGACACCGCCGGCGGCACGGCCGCAGATCCAGGTGAAGCTCTGACCGGCGCTGGCCGCCAGGGACAGGTCGATGGACGGACGGATGGTCAGCACGTTGGCACCCGCCGCCAGAACGGACGTGGTGTAGGTGACCTGGATGTCGCCTTGCGCGTTCGTTTCGACGAGGCTCACGTTGGTGCCGGCGTTCGGGGTCGTGTAGTTGATGTCGCCGCAGGTGGTACCGTTGCCGGCGCAGGTGAAGACGTAGCCAGCCGGGGTGGAAGGACCGCGGGCCGAGAAGGTTTCGCTGATGGCCGTCTTGGCAGCGCCGGCGAGCGACAGGCCTTCCGCAACCTTCGTACGGATCGTGTAGTCCTGGTACTGGGGCAGCGCGATGGCAGCCAGGATGCCGATGATCGCCACGACGATCATCAGTTCGATCAGGGTGAAGCCTTT
>DAOLKI010000267.1:0-4324 GCA_035331665.1 Rhodocyclaceae bacterium | reverse complement strand
ACCGCCGCCGACGATGGCGACGTCGCACTCATGGTGTTCCATCCGCTCCTCCAGGCGACGGGGGCGCATTCTCGTTCCACGCCCCCGCCCGGGATTCTAGCGCCCGGTCATAGGGCGAGGGCCACCTTCGTCCCCTGGGCGATGGCCCGCTTGGCGTCCAGTTCGGCCGCCACGTCGGCGCCCCCGATCAGGGTGACCGGGATGCCGGCCTTCTCCAGGTCCGCCTGCAGTTCGCGCCGCGGGTCCTGGCCGGCGCAGATGACGATGGTATCGACGTCGAGCACCTTGGGCTGGCCGTCCAGCCTGACGTGCAGCCCGGCGTCGTCGATTTTCTCGTATTCCACGCCCGGTACCATCTGGACGCCGCGCTTGACCAGCATCAGGCGCTTTGCCCAGCCGGTGGTCTTGGCCAGGCCGTCGCCCACCTTGGACGTCTTGCGCTGCAGCAACGTCACCTGCCTCGGCGGCGGCGCCTGTTCGGGTTGCTTGAGGCCGCCGCGACGCGTGTATTCGGTGTCGATGCCCCATTCCTTCCGGTAGGCATCGATGGGGTCCGCCTGCCCTTCGGCGTGGGTGAGCAGTTCGGCCACGTCGAAGCCGATGCCGCCGGCGCCGATGATCGCCACCTTCCTGCCGGCTTCCCTGCGGCCCTCGATCACGTCGATGTAGCGCGCCACCTTGGGATGGTCGATACCCGGGATGCCCGGTGTGCGCGGCACGATGCCGGTGGCCAGGATCACGTGGTCGAAGCCGGCCAGATCCGCCGCGGTGGCGCGGGTGCCGAGCCTGACGGCGACCCCGGTCAGCTCCAGGCGGCGACGGAAATAGCGGATGGTTTCGCCGAACTCCTCCTTGCCGGGGATGCGCTTGGCGAGGTTGAACTGGCCGCCCAGTTCGGATGCCGCTTCGAACAGGGTGACCGCATGGCCCCGCTCGGCCAGGCTGGTGGCTGCGGCGAGCCCCGCCGGGCCGGCGCCGATGACCGCCACCTTCTTCTGCGCGGCGGCCGGAGTGAACTTGATCTCGGTCTCTGCGCAGGCCCGCGGGTTCACCAGGCAGGAGCAGAGCTTGCGCGAGAAGATGTGGTCCAGGCAGGCCTGGTTGCAGGCGATGCAGGTGTTGATCTCGTCGGCCCGGTTCTCGGCCGCCTTCTTGACGAACTCCGCGTCCGCCAGGAAGGGACGCGCCATGGACACCATGTCGGCGTCGCCCCGGGCGAGGACGGCCTCGGCCACGGCCGGATCGTTGATCCGGTTCGTGGTGACCAGGGGAATCGTCACCTGGCCCTTCATGCGGCGGGTGACCCAGGTGTAGGCGGCCCGCGGCACCATGACGGCGATCGTCGGGATGCGTGCCTCGTGCCAGCCGATGCCGGTATTGATGATGGTGGCACCCGCCTGCTCGATGGCCTTGGCCAGCGCGACGATCTCGTCCCAGGTGCTGCCGCCGTCCACCAGGTCCAGCATCGAGAGCCGGAAGATGATGATGAAGTTCGCGCCGACCCGGGCCCGCACGCGGGATACGCACTCGATGGCGAAGCGGATGCGGTTCTCGAAGGAGCCGCCCCAGCGATCATCCCGCTGGTTGGTGGCCGGTGCGATGAACTGGTTGATCAGGTAACCCTCGGAACCCATGATCTCGACGCCGTCGTAACCGGCCACCTGGGCCATGGCCGAGCACTGGGCGTAGTCGTCGAGGGTCTGTTGGATGTCCTCCTCTGTGAGGGCCCGCGGCGTCGCCGGATTGATCGGCGCCTTGACGGCGGAGGGCGCCACCGGTTGCTTCACGTAGGCGTAGCGCCCCGTGTGCAGCACCTGCAGGCAGATCTTGCCGCCCTCCCGGTGCACCGCCTCGGTGATCACCTTGTGCTTTTGCGCGACCGCCTCGTTGTTGAGGATGGCGTCGCCGGGCATGACCATGCTGTCCGCGTTGGGCGCGAAGCCGCCGGTGACGATCAGGCCGACGCCGCCCCGGGCCCGCTCCGCGTAGAAGGCCGCCATCCGGTCGTAGCCGTTCGGGATGTCCTCCAGGCCGGTGTGCATGGAACCCATCAGGACGCGGTTCTTCAGCGTGGTGAAGCCCAGGTCCAGCGGGGCCAGAAGGTGCGGGTAGGGATTGCTCATGCTGCGTTTCTCCTTATCGGTCTCGTCGTTCCAGATCGCGCAGGAGATCCAGCGTCTCCGCGCACCATTCCGTCCAGGTCTGCTCGAAGCGGATGCCGCTCTTCAGCACCTGGTACTGCAGGGCCCGCTGGCGGTCCAGGGGCCCGGAAAAGTCCCTTGCCTCGATGTCCCGATAACGGGCGAGGCGCTCCCCGTGGACCGCGCGGCGGCGTTCCACCTCCTCCACCAGCCGGCCGGGAGCGTCGAAGGCCACCCCGCGCAGCTTGACCATCAGGGCGTCCCGGTAGCCCTGGGGCTCGGTGGGCTCCGCGAGCCAGCGGCTCAATTCCCGGCGGCCCAGGGCGGTGACCGTGAATTCGCGCCGGTCCGGCGCCGCCTCCCCCGCCTTCAGGCGGCCCTTGACCCACCCCGCCTCCTCCATCCGGGCCAGCACCCGGTAGATCTGCTGGTGGGTCGCCTGCCAGAAGTGGCCGATCGAGCGGTCGAAGCGGCGGGCGAGCGCGTAGCCCGAACTGGGCTTCTCCAGCAGCGACACGAGCAGGGCATGGTCCAGGGACATGGGACTAGCCTACTATGCAACGGATTGCAATGCAACTGGTTGCATAGCGGTGGAAATCCGCCGAAGACTCAAGGCACACGACGAGGGACGCGAGGTCGGGCCGGTCGGTGCCATGCCATTGCGGGCAGCGGCGATTCAGGCATGGCCGAGCGCGCCCGTGTTGTTGCTCTTTGCGGCCCTTCGCGCCTCTGCGGTGAGGTCTTGCCTTGATCCCGCGGCCGCGCAACCGGTTCAGATGCCCAGTTGCCGGGCCGCCAGATCCTTCATCACTTCCTCGGCGCCGCCGCCGATCATCATCACCTTGACGTCCCGGTAGATGCGCTCGACCCGGGTGCCGCGCATGAAGCCCGTCCCGCCGAGGATCTGCACCGCGGCATCGGCGCAGAACTGCATGCTGCGCGCGGCGTAGTTCTTCGCCATCGCGATCTGGGCCACCGGCGACTGGCCGGCGGCGAGGCGCGCCGCGAGGTCGTCGAGCAGCGCCCGGGTGGTCTCGACGCGCTCGGCCATGTCCACCAGCTTGTGGCGGATCACCTGATGGTCGGCCAGACGCTGGCCGAAGGTGCGGCGGGTGCGCGCCCATTCCAGGGCGTCCTGCAGGCAGGCCTGGGCCGCCCCGCTCGCCGACGCCGCCAGGCTCATGCGTTCGTTGTTGAAGTTGCGCATGATGATCGGGAATCCCTGGCCCTCGGCGCCGATCAGGTTGGCGGCGGGCACCCGCACGTCCTGGAAATGGATCTCGGCCGTGTCCGAGGCCCACCATCCCATCTTCTTGAGCGTGCGCCGGGCGATGCCGGGGCGGTCCGCCTCGATCAGCAGCAGGGAGACGCCCGCGGCCCCGGGGCCGCCGGTGCGCACCGCGGTCGTCAGGTAGTCCGCCCGCATGCCCGAGGTGATGAAGATCTTGCTGCCATCGACCACGTAGTCGTCGCCGTCCCGGCGCGCGGTGGTGGCGAGCCGCGCCACGTCGGAGCCCCCGCCGGGTTCCGTGACGGCGAGGGCGCTGATGGCGGAGCCGTCGAGGATGGCCGGCAAGACCGATTCCTGCAGGCTTCGGGAGCCCGCGGACGCGATGGGCGGCGCGCCGATGGTGTGCGAAAAGAGGCCGGCGGCGACGCCGCCGCTGCCGCACCAGGCCATTTCTTCCGAGAGGATCAGGCGCAGGAAGGGGTCGTCCCCCTCCGGCCCGGCGCCGCCGAAGGCTTCCGGATAACCGATGCCGAAGAGGCCGGCCGCCGCCGCCTTCCGATACAGCTCGCGGGGGAATTCGCCCGCCTCGTCCCAGGCATCCGCGTGGGGAGCGATCTCCCGCGCCACGAAGCGGCGCACGCTGTCGCGGAAGGTCGCGTGCTCCGCCGTGTAGTGGCGCGACGGGGGCAGCAGGATTGGATCGTCATGGCGCGATTGGGGCATGCGGAACCTCTCGAGGGAAATCGGCTCGGGGGCCGACGAGGAACGAAAGAACAGGAAATCGGGACAGGCCTGCATCCGCTAACCCTCGCCCCCGGTTTCCGGTCCGCCGTCGTCGATGGCGACCAGCACGCGGTCCGGTGCCACCTGATCTCCCGGCCGGCAATGCACCTCGCCCACGACGCCGTCCCGGGGCGCCGTCAGGGTGTGTTCCATCTTCATGGACTCGATC
>DAOLKI010000266.1:0-4341 GCA_035331665.1 Rhodocyclaceae bacterium | reverse complement strand
TCATCGAGATCCGGCGGCGCGACAAGAAGAACGCGCTGACCAATTCCATGTACACGGCCCTGGCCTCGGCGCTCGCCCATGCGGCCGAGCAGTCCGCCGTGCGGGCCGTCCTCATCCGCGGGCAGGAGGACCTGTTCACCGCCGGCAACGACCTGGAGGACTTCCTGCAGCGCAAGGCGACGGACGAGAGCCAGGCCATGCGCTTCCTGCGCGTGATCTCGGCCTTCGAAAAGCCCGTCGTCGCGGCGGTCGCCGGCCATGCCGTCGGCATCGGCACCACCATGCTGCTGCATTGCGACCTGGTCTACGCGGCCGACAACGCGAAGTTCCAGTTGCCCTTCGTGAACCTGGCCCTGTGCCCGGAGGCCGCCTCCAGCCTGCTGCTGCCCCGCGCCGCCGGCCATCGCAGGGCAGCGGAACTCCTGATGCTGGGCGATCCCTTCGACGCCGCCAAGGCCGTCGGCGCGGGGATCGTGAACGAGATCCTGCCGGCCGACCGGCTCATGGAGCATGCCTTCGCCAAGGCGCGCGCCCTGGCCGGCAAGCCGGCCACCGCGCTGGCCGTCACCAAGGCCCTGATGCGCCGGCCGGTCCGTGCGGAGATCGACGAGGCCATGCGCGAGGAGGCCATCCACTTCGCCGACCTGGTCGCCGCCGCGCCCGCCAAGGAGATCTTCGCCGCCTTCCTGGAAAAACGGCCGGTCAATCCGGAAAAGGTCCACGGAGAAGGGCGATGAACGCACCCGTGCCGGAGGGTTTCGCCCTCTTCCCGACCCATCCGGGCTTCATCGCCCATGTGGGACCCTTCTACTACAAGAAAGGCGCCCGCCCCATGGTCATCGGCGTGCGCATCGACGAGCGGCACCAGAACATCCGCGGCATCGTGCATGGCGGCATGCTGGTCACCATTGCCGACAGTGCCCTGGGCATCGCCATCGCCCGCACCAGCGACCCGCCCCACGCCATGGTGACGGTGAATCTCTCCGTGGATTTCGTCGAGTCGGCCAACATCGGCGACTGGGTGGAAGCCCACGTGGACATCCAGCGCGTCGGCAAGCGCATGGCCTACGCCAATTGCTACCTGCACGTCGGCGAACGGCGCATCCTGCGCGCCAGCGGCGTCTTCGCCATGATGCCGCCGTTGAAGCCCAAGGAAGACTTCGAGGGCTGACCCCGCCCGCAGCGCAAGCAGCCATGTCCGCGAGAGACCCCATGCTCCCCGCCGATCCGGACTTCGCGGCCGCGGTCCGCCGCAATACGCTCGGCATGCCCATTGCCCGCATGTTCGGCGTGGAATTCTCCGTCGTCGAACCCGGACGCATCGAGGCGGTGCTGCCCTACCGGGAGGACCTGGGCTACAAGGCCGGCCATTTCCAGGGTGTCGCCGTGTCCGCCGTCGCGTATTTCGCCGCCACGTCGGCCATCGGCACCCTGCTGCCGGCGGACCGGGTGGCGATGACCCTGGACCAGACCGTCAAGTTCCTGGCCCCGGCCGCCGGCGAGCGCCTGGTCGCCCGTGGCCGGACCGTCTCCATGGGACGTTCGGTGGGCGTCGGCGCAGCCGACGTCTTCGCCGTGCGCGACGGCCGCGAGACCCTCTGCGCCACCGCCATGGTGACCTCCCGCAATGTGAAGCGTCCCGTCACGGAGACCCGATAACGTGCAAAAAATCCACGTGTTGCTGAAGAAGGAGGAGCTGGACCAGGAGCGGCTGGAGGGCAAGGTGGTGATCGTCCTCGACATCCTGTTCGCCACCTCCACCATCGTCACGGCCCTGGCCCACGGGGCCTCGGAAGTGATCCCGACCCTGGACGGCAAGGCGGCCCTCGCGGCGGCGGCGGGCCGGTCCGAGGGCAGCTACGTGCTCTCCGGCGAATTCAACGCCGTCACCCTTCCCGGCTTCCACCACCCGACGCCCCAGGCCCTGCTCAAGGACGGCGGCATCGAAGGCCGGACGCTGATCTACTCGACCACCAACGGCACCGTGGCCCTGGCGAAGTCCCGCGACGCCGCCCATGTTTACGCGGGCGCCCTGCTCAACGGCGAGGCCGTCGTGGAACACGTGGTCCGCGCCCACCCGGAGAACACCGTGCTGGTCGTCTGCTCCGGCTCGGCGGACAACTTCAACCTGGAGGACTTCTACGGCGCCGGCTACCTCGTCTCCCTGTTCCGCCGCCACGACGGTCCCCGCGAGTTCAGCGATGCCGCCCTCGCCGCCGAGCTGCTGCACGCCGGCGCCGACGCCGCCGACTGCCTGGCACGCGCCCGCGTCGGCCGCATGATGCTGGAGCGCCGCCTGGACAGCGAGATCGCCTTTGCCGCGCGCAAGAGCTGCTACACCGTGGTCCCGCGCCTGGCGGACGGACGCCTGATCGTTTGATTGCCGCCCATTCCACCGCACAGGCGCCAAGTCGCAGAGTTCGCAAAGGGGGACGACAGAAGGCCATGGAAGCGGGAGCGGATTCCGGCAATCGTCATTGCGTCCCATTTCCCTGACGCCATCCCAACCGCGCCATGAACCTCGAAGAACTCGTCGCCCGCCCCTTCGCCGCGCTGCCGGACCTGATCCGCGAACACGCCGCCGCCAATCCCCGGCGCGCGGCCCTGATCCAGGACGACCGGCGGCTCTCCTACGCCGAGCTGGATGCGGCCATGGACCGCGTCGCCGCATCCCTGCAACGCGACGGCCTGCGCGCCCAGGATGCCATCGCCATCTGCGCGGCCGCCGGCATCGATTACGGCATCGTCTTCCTCGGCGCGTTGCGGGCCGGCATCGCCGTGGCGCCCCTGGCGCCCGGATCGACGGCCGGCAGCCTGGCCACGATGACCGCCGACGCCGATGCGCGGCTGCTCTTCCTGGACCGGCCGACGGCGCACCTGCTCGCGCCGGTGCGCGACCGGATCGCCGCCCGCTCCGTGGCCATCGACGGCGCGGGGGACGGACAGGCCTTCGCGGCATGGATCGCGCCCGAGGGCACCCGCCCGGCACCCGTGGCGATCCAGCCCGACTGGGCCTTCAACATCATCTATTCGTCCGGCACCACGGGAACGCCCAAGGGGATCGTGCAGCCCCATGCCATGCGCTGGGCCCACATCCAGCGCGGAACCCTGTCGGGTTATGGGCCGGATGCCGTCACGCTGGTCGCCACGCCCCTCTACTCCAACACCACCCTGGTGAGCTTCTTCCCGACCCTGGGCCTCGGCGGCACCGTGGTGCTGATGGCCAAGTTCGACGCCGGCCGCTACCTCGAACTCGCGGAGCGGCACCGGGTCACCCATTCCATGCTGGTGCCCGTCCAGTACCAGCGGTTGATGGCCCAACCGGACTTCGACCGCCACGATCTTTCGTCCTTCCGCATGAAGTTCTGCACCAGCGCCCCCTTCCACGCCGCGCTGAAGGCCGACGTGCTGAAGCGCTGGCCGGGCGGCCTGGTGGAGTATTACGGCATGACCGAAGGCGGCGGCACCTGCATCCTCCATGCCCACGAGACACCGGACAAGCTGCACACCGTCGGACGCCCCGCCCCGACCAGCGACATCCGGCTCATCGACGAGGCGGGCCGGGAGGTGGCGCCCGGGGAAACCGGCGAAGTGGTCGGCCGGTCGCCCGGCATGATGACCGGCTACCACAGGCAGCCGGAAAAGACCCGGGAGGCCGAATGGCACGACGCCGAGGGGCGGCGCTACATCCGCACCGGCGACCTGGGCCGCTTCGACGCCGACGGCTTTCTCGTGCTGATGGACCGCAAGAAGGACATGATCATCTCCGGCGGCTTCAACATCTACCCGTCCGACCTGGAGGCGGTGATGCTGTCCCATCCGGCCGTCGCCGAGGCCGCCGTCGTGGGCGTCGCCTCGGCGCGCTGGGGCGAGACGCCGGTGGCCTTCGTCGTGCTCAAGCCGGGCGAACGGTTTGCGGCGGATTCGTTGCGGGCCTTCGTCAATAACCAGGTGGGCAAGACCCAGCGCCTCGCCGCGGTCGAGATCGTCGCCGCACTCCCCCGCAGCAGCATCGGCAAGGTGTTGAAACGCGACCTGCGGGACGCCTTCCGCGCCGGAGGCGACCTGTGACGGCCGAAGCCCCGCCGCCGGTCCGCAACCGGGTGACAGAGTTGCTGGGCGTCCGCTACCCCATCATCCAGGCGCCCATGGGCTGGATCGCGCGGGCGCCCCTGGCCTCCGCCGTCTCCAATGCCGGCGGCATGGGCATCATCGAGACCGCCTCCGGGGAACTTGAGGCCATCCGCGGCGAGATCCGCCGCATGCGCGACCTCACCGACCGGCCTTTCGGCGTGAACATCGCCCTGAGCTACGTGCGCGACCCCGGGATCGTCGATTTCG
>DAOLKI010000265.1:0-4348 GCA_035331665.1 Rhodocyclaceae bacterium | reverse complement strand
CCCAGACGAGCAACGCGAAGCCGGCGAGGGACGCCAGGGAGTAGAGGCCCTTCCAGCGCTGCTCGCCCAGGCGCGCGTGTTGGGCGTCGCGCCATCCGCCGGCGAAGATGCGCAGGGAATGGACGCCCAGGAACAGGACGAGGCCAAGGATCAGGATGCTCATGGGGTCGGCATGCGGAGAATGGGGTGCGCGGATACTACTCCCGGCGCGGCCCATGTCACCAGGTTTCCGCCCGCCGATGCCTGCCCTGGCAAAGGCGCCGGCCACACGCTATGCTGAACGAGGAGGAGCGGTGCCACCCCGGCACCGGCGTTCGATCATGTTGCCCGATTCCCTGCTTCGTCGCCTGCGCCATGCGCGCCATGTGGCCGTGTTCACCGGCGCGGGCATCTCCGCCGAAAGCGGCATCCCCACCTTCCGCGACCGGTTCGAGGGCCTGTGGGCCAAGTACGACCCGATGGACGTGGCCAATCCCTGGGCCTTCCGGCAGAACCCGCAGTTCGTGTGGGATTGGCATGTGCATCTGGCCGACAAGGTGCGCAGGGCGGAGCCCAATGCCGGCCACAAGGCGGTCGCCCGGCTGCAGGAGGCGGTGCCGAAGGTCACGGTGATCACCCAGAACGTGGACAACCTGCACCAGGAGGCGGGCAGCCGGGACGTCCTCGAACTGCACGGCAACCTGTTCCGCCTGAAGCCCTTCGTCGACGAGGACGAGATCTTCGGGGCGGGCGATCCTGTCGTGTGCCACGTCTGCGACGGCTATGCCAGCGCCGATGCCCGGGATCCCTATGCGGCCCGGGAGGAGGTGGCCGCGATCACCGTCCGTCCGGGGCCGGTGCCGCGCTGCCCCGGCTGCGGCGCCCTGCTGCGGCCGGCCGTGGTCTGGTTCGGCGAGATGCTGGATCCCGCGATCCTGGGCGCGGCCGTCGACGCCGCCGACGATTGCGATGTGCTGATCTGCGTCGGCAGTTCCCTGGAAGTGGAGCCCGCGGCCAGCCTGCCCCGGCGGGCGCTGCACCGGGGCGCCATGGTGATCGAGGTGAACCCCGTCCCGACCTCGCTTTCCGACCGGGCGGCGGCCACCCTGGTCGGCGGCGCCGCCGTCCAGTTGCCGAGGCTGTTGCGCGAGGCCTGGGGATTCGAGGACTGAGGGAGGCCGGTTCCGCCGCCGTGCCGGGAACGGATCACCGCCGTCAATCCCCCATGGTCAGGAGGGTCGCCTCCCGGCGGAGCGGGTAAAGTAGCGCCATGTCCCCGATCCCGACCCCCGCCGCCCTGGTGCAGGACATCCGCGGCCTCGTCACCCTCCCCGACGTCTACCTGCGCATCACGACCCTGGTGGACGCCCCGGACAGTTCCGCCGCCGACATCGCCAAGGCGGCGAGCCAGGATCCCTCCTTCTCCGCCCGCCTGCTGCAGGTGGCCAACAGCGCCCTGTACGGCTTCAGCGGCCAGATCGCTACCGTGTCCCGGGCGGTCACCGTCATCGGCACCAGCCAGATCCGCCACCTGGCCCTGGCCATGTCCGTGGCCAGCAGCTTCGCCGGGCTGCCCAACGAACTCGTGTCCATGCGCAATTTCTGGCGGCACAGCCTGTATTGCGCGCTGATCGCGCGGCGCCTGGCGCGGGAGGCGCGCCGGGCCGACCCGGACGCCCTGTTCACCGCCGGCCTGCTGCACGACATCGGCGCACTGATCGTGTTCAACCGCCTGCCGGCCGAAGCCACCGAGGCGCTGACCCGGGTCCTGGACAGCGGCGACGAACTGCCGGTCCACGAGGCGGAGCGGCAGGTGCTCGGCTACGACCATGCCGACGTGGGCGGCGAACTGGCCCGCCTGTGGAAGCTGCCGCCGCTGATCGTGGACTGCGTCGCCCACCATCACGACATCGCCGCTGCGCAGGCCCATCCGCGCGAGACGGCCCTGGTGCATCTGGCCAACGGACTGGCCCTGATGGCCGAGATCGGCAGCCTGGACCCGGCCGACGTCTCGCCCCTCGATCCCCGCGCCTGGGAGATCACCGGCCTCGACGAGGAATGCCTGGGTCCGGCCGTGGCCGAGGCCCAGGGAGGCATCGAGGCCGCCGAGCGGCTGTTCGGAGGCGGATCGTGAACGCCACCGCCGCCATGGGCGCGGCGCCGCCCGTCCTGCCCGGCTTCGAGCACGTCAAGCGCGGCTGGCACAACAGCTACGGCGCCTATGCCGCCCGCATCCTGCCCGGCGAGTACTACGTCACGCGCCACGACGAGGGCATCTACACCACCCTGGGTTCCTGCATCTCGGCCTGCATCCGCGACCGGGCCACGGGCATCGGCGGCATGAACCACTTCATGCTGCCCCAGACGGCCAACGAGCCGCAGGAATGGAAGGCGACGGGCCTGGGGGCGGCGACCCGCTACGGCAACTTCGCGATGGAGCACCTGATCAACACCGTCATGAAGCACGGCGGACGGCGCGAGAACCTGGAGGTGAAGGTCTTCGGCGGCGGCCGCATTCTGGAGAACATGACCGACGTGGGCCAGCGCAACATCGCCTTCGTGCGCGACTACCTGAAGGCCGAAGGCCTGAAAGTGACGTCCGAGGACGTGGGCGAGATCTACCCGCGCATCGTCCTCTACTTCCCGGCGACGGGGAAGGTGAAGGTCAAGCGCCTGCGTTCGCTGCACGCCAACCTCATCGCCAGCCAGGAACGCAAGTACGTGGAGAGCATCGCCGAGCAGCCCGTCGCCGGCGAAATCGAGCTGTTCTGAGCGGTGGCCTCGCAACGAGGCCGCCGCTGTATCGCCCGAGACGAAACCCTCACCGCGAAAACGCAGAGGCGCAAAGGACGCAAAGGAAGTCGAGGCGGAAGCTCTCGTGGGAGCGGCGCGTCGTGAAACCCGGCGCAGGGCGCCGCACCACACTCCTCCCCCTGCGAGGGGGAGGTTGGGAGTGGGATGGGGTAAGCGGGCCTTGTTCCGCCCTTCCAGGGGCCGCCGGAGACCCATCCCCACCCCAGCCCTCCCCTTGAAGGGTAGGGAGCCTACGGCGGCGCGGCGCGCCGAAAAGGGTTCCCCCTCAGGTGCCCTGGGTGGCCGCCCGCCAGCAGTTCTCCAGGTCGCCGCAGGCCACGGCCACCACGTCCGGGTCGAGCACGCCGCGCGCCACGAAACCGTCCAGCAGGCGGGGAATCTCCTCCGGCGGGTGGGCGCCCCGGTAGGGGCGCGTTTGGGACAGGGCCTGGAAGACGTCCGCGACGGCGACGATGCGCGCCTCCCGGCGCAGCCGCTCGGCCCCATGGCGGAAGGGATAGCCGCGCCCGTTCAGGGCCTCGTGATGGAATGCCGCCCACTCGGCGATGGTCTCCATGCCCGGGATGTGGCGCAGGATCTGGTAGGTCTCGAAACTGTGGCGCTCCATCACCGAGAACTCGGTGGCCGTCAGTCGGGCCGGCTTCTCGACGATCTCGTCGGGCACGCAGAGCTTGCCGACGTCATGCATCAGGCCGGCGATCTCGACCTGGAAGGCGTCGTCGTCGGACAGGCCGAGGCGCTCGCCCAGGTGCCGGGCAAGCAGGGCGACGCCCAGCGAATGCGAGGCGGTGAATGGGCTCTTCGCATCCACGATGCTCGACACCAGCCGTGCCACCGGACGGAACTGGGGAAAATCGATGGTGATGCGCCATTCCGGCAGCGCCATGTCGCCCAGGTAGCGCAGCACGTGGCGCGGGGCGAGCCCGATCCAGAAGGCCTCCCGCGCGGCCGCGGCCCGGAAGGCCGCGAAGACGTCGGGATTCAAGGCCCGGTCGGCCGTGGCGCCGATATCGGCGCAGATGCCGTCGCGCAGCGCCAGGGGATTGTCCAGGCCCCGCTGGAGCAGCAGCGCGTCCACCCGGTCGGCGAGGAGGATCAGGTTCGCGTGCAGGGCGTCGGACTCCGACAGGTAATCCGGCAGGTCCACCCACGGCGTATGGTGGTAGCGCACCGTTTCCGCGAGTCGCGACAAGTGGGCGAAGGGCCGCAACAGGTGGTGACCGCGCCGGCAATGGGCCTCGCGGCCCGCCCACTCCCATTCCCAGGCCAGGCGCTGCTGCTCGGTAGTGCAGGAAACACCGATGTCGTGCAGCAGTCCGGCGCAGAGGAGGTCGTCCAGGCGCCTCTCCGGTAGGCCCAGGGCCGAGCCGATCTCGCGCGCCATGACGGCCACGCGCTTGCCGTGCTGGAAATCATTGACGCCGACCAGGTCCAGGGCGTCGGACAAGGCCAGCACCGCGCTTTTCAGGTCGATCTGGATGGACATCGGGCCGTTCTCTCCTCCCGCATTCGGTCCAAGCATAACGGATATGGGCCGATGCGCGGACGCCGGCAG
>DAOLKI010000264.1:0-4371 GCA_035331665.1 Rhodocyclaceae bacterium | reverse complement strand
TCGCCCCAAAGCTTGAGCCCGCCGAAGATGCCCCAGAACTGGCCGCTGGCCATCAACGCGGTGAGGACCGCGACGAGCAGCACCACCCCCAGGTAGGGCGACCAGGAATCGCCGAAAAGAGCCTCGTAATCCCGCCGCAGGCCGTCGAACAGCGACGGGCCGGCGGTTTGGCCGGCACCGGATGTCATGGCGCGCCTCCGGTCAGTTGCAGCCGGACGGGTTGTCGGAATCCTTCGCGCTGTACTGGACCCAGGCCTGGATGTCCGCGTAGATCTCCTGGTCCGGTACGTTCAGGAGCTTTTCGGCCACCTTGTTGCTGGCTTTGATGCTTTCCCGGTAGGCCTTGGTGGTGAAATACTTGACCGAGGCATTGCTCTTGCCCGTGCGGTCGTGCTTGTCGGCCTTGATATAGGCGGCCCACTCGGCCTTGGTCTTTTCGTTCGGGGCGATGGTCTTGTTGCCGGCCTGGTGGCAGGCGGTACACACCTGCCGGTAGTACATGCGGCCCCGCTTCAGGTCGCCGTCGTAGGCCAGGGCGCTGGAAACGGCGGTACCCAGCAGTAACCCTGCCAGGAATGCTTTGCGGATGCTCATGGCAATCTCCCTCTCGAATCGCGCCCCGGCACCCAGCCCTGGGAGCCGAAGCAGATGATCGGAATATAACCCTATGCTGATTTGACCCTTTGACGCGGATCAATGGCAGGTCAGTCGACGACCAGGAAACGTCGCCCGGCTATCGACCCGAACGCGTGGCCACGTCGAGCAGCAGCTCCCGGTAGGACGGCCAGTCGGGCACGGGACCCACATGGGAAAACACCACGAGGCCCTGGCGGTCGAGCACGAAGGTGGTCGGAAAATTCCTGGCCAGATCCCGGTCGGCCATCCGTTTCCCGCCGGCCAGGCGCAGGTTGGCATCCTCCTCGCCCGAGGAACCCGAGTCCGACAGGGGCAGGCTCAGCTTCTGGGTTTCCGCCCAGCGACGGGCCACCGCGGCGGGTTCGCGGACCTGGAGCAGCACGAAGGCCACGTCGCGTTGCCCCGCCATCGACTCGACCAGTTGCTGGAGGTCGGGAAGCTCCCGACGGCAGGGCGCGCACCAGGAGCCCCAGAAATGCAGCACCACCGCCTTCCCGCGCAGGGCGGAAAGGCTGGTTGCCCTGCCCGCGGGATCGGTATAGGCCACGTCGAACATGCGCTGGCCGGGGCCCTTGCCCGGGACGGCCTGCCGGGCCTTTTCGCGCGTCGCGTAGGGCGACCAGGCGTTCCTCCAGGCCGCGGCGTCGAATACGGTCTTGTCGTCCACCGCATAGGGAAGGCATCCATGAACCGTGCGGGCGTGGCAATCGGCCAGGGCCTTGTCGCGGGCCTCCGCCGCCGACCGAGCCCCGGCGACCCAGCTCCAGGCGCCCCCGGGCGCGATGGCGAAAGCCCGATGGTCCGGGGCCTCCAGGTATTCCCGCCAACCCGCCTGCCCCTCGTCGCCCAGCGCCGGCACCCGGGGAGCGCAAAAGCCGGCGCACGACAATGCCATCAGCACCATCCCCACGGGTATCGCCGCTCGTCCCATGTCCCTCGGCGGCTCAGCGGCCGCCCGGTACCAGCGTCACGGTCACCTGCCGCGTCGCGCCCTCGCGCCAGACGCCCAGGGTCACCCGGTCGCCGGCGTTCCTGCCGTCGAGCAGCTTGTCGAGGTCGGAACTGCCCTCCACCGGTTTGCCGTCCAGCGACTGGATCACGTCCCCCGGCACGATGGATCCCGCCCGCACCGGTCGGCTGCCCTTCAGGCCCGCCCGGTCGGCCGGTGACCCTTCCGCGACCTCGAGGATCAGCGCGCCCTTGATGCCGAGTTGCCGGGTCACGGCCAGACTCACGCGGTCGAGCACCGTGATGCCCATGGACGGCGGCCGGTATTGGCCGTAGGCGATCAATTCCGGCACGACGCGATTCACCTTGTCGACGGGCACCGCGAACCCGATGCCGGCACTCGCGCCCGACGGGCTGTAGATGGCGGTATTGACGCCGATGAGCCGCCCCGCCGAATCGAGGAGCGGCCCGCCGGAATTGCCCGGGTTGATGGCCGCATCGGTCTGGATCAGGTGGTGGATGGCGCCGCCCTCCCCGTCGATGGACCGGTCCAGGGCCGAGATGACGCCGGTGGTCAGCGTGTGGTCCAGGCCGAAGGGATTGCCGATGGCGACCACCCGCTGGCCCACCAGCAGGTCCCGGCTGCTGCCCAGCATCAGGGGCTCCGGCTTCCGGTCCGGTACCTTGATGCGCAGCACGGCGAGGTCGTTTTCCGGGCTTACGCCCACGAGTTCGGCGGCGAAGCTGCGCTGGTCCGACAGCCGGACCTGCGCGGCCCGGGCCCCCGCGACCACGTGGTAGTTGGTGACGATGTGCCCCTGGTCGTCCCAGACGAAGCCGGAGCCGGTACCCCGCGGCACCTCCCGGACGTTCATGGTCCAGAGGTTCAGCACCTTGTCCAGGGTCGTGATGTAGACGACCGACGGGCTCCACTTGCGGAAGATCTCGACAGTGGCGGTCTCTTCCGCCGCCAGGGGACCCCGGGGCGTCACGGTCCGCGGCGTGGCCGTCCTGGCCTGGACGGCCCCGACGGCCATCGCGAGCAGCAGTGCCCCCAGGGTGCGGCTTGCGAGGCGGGCGAGGCGCATGGAATTTCCGCCGGGTTCAGAGCCCCAGGGCCCGCAGGTTCAGGCCGCCGTCCGCCATCGGCGGGCACCAGAAATAGGCACCGTCCAGGGGATGGGTGAAGCGGAACAGGCCGTCCACGATGCCGTCGTCGAGCCCCACCATCCGGTGCAACTGGGCCTCGAAGGCGTCGAAGCTGCGCCCGAAGGCGACGAACATCAGACCGGCGGCGTGCTGGTCCGACCACGGCATGGAGCGGCGCAACACGAAGGCCTCGGGGGCAAAATCCTCCTGGGCCGTGCGTTTCACGTGGGCCGAAGGCGGCGCATCGTCCATTTCTTCGTTGTCCGACTTGTGGCGTCCGATGACCTTGTCCTGGGCCTCCGGGTCCATGGCCTCGAAGCGCTCCATGTCGTGGCGCCATTGCTGCACGGCCACGAAACTGCTACCGTCCAGGCCGGCACCCTGCCCGTGGAAGATGGCCGCGCGGTCGGCATCCGCGCCGGTCGGGTTTTCGGTACCGTCCTCGAAACCGGTCAGGTCCCGGCCGTTGCCGTAGAAGAACGCGTCGGCGCTGCCGGCGGGATCGAAGGCCTGTTCCAGCAGGTGCGTGATCTGGCGGGACCGGTTTACCAGGTCGCCCCGGTCGTCGCCCCGCAGCCAGCACCAGAGGGCGTGGGGCGTGGATGGGATGTCGACGCCCACGTGGGACCAGGAAGGGAAGGGCTTGAGACCGGGAATCTCCTTCCCGAGGGCCGACACGAGGGACTCGCCGAAACCGACCACGAGGCTGTCGCCGTCGGCCACCTTGGCAAGGGCTTTCAGGGCCCTCGGCGCCGCGGCGACGGAAAAAAGGGAGAAGGACAGGTAGCGGGCCGCATGGGGGAGCGGCGCCAGGATGCCGGGCTGCGGAGTCGTCACGGTCTTCCTTTCGGTACGACGAGGAAGGGCGAAGAATAAACCAGCGGACCGGGAATGGCAGCCGCCATTCCCGGCGCCCCGTGACCGGTTACGCTTTCTCGAAGGCGATGGTCCCGCCCTTGCCGGCGGTGACCCGCACCCGGTCTTTCGCGGCGAAGCGCCCCTCCAGGATCGCCTTGGCCAGCGGGTTCTCGATGCGCTCCTGGATCGCCCGCTTCAACGGCCGCGCCCCGAACACCGGGTCGAAGCCCGCCTCGGCCAGTGCCGCCAGAGCCTTGTCGTCCACCTCCAGGCCCATCTCCAGGCGCGCCAGCCGGCGTTCCAGGTAGCCGATCTGGATCCGCGCGATGCCGGCGATGTGCTTCTCGTCCAGGGCGTGGAACACGACGATCTCGTCGATCCGGTTCACGAACTCGGGCCTGAAATGCGTCTTCACCTCGGCCATCACCGCCAGCTTGATGACCTGGTAGTCGCTATCGTCACCTTGGGACATCTGCTGGATCATCTGCGAACCGAGGTTGGAGGTCATGACGATCACGGTGTTCTTGAAGTCCACGGTGCGGCCCTGGCCGTCGGTCATGCGCCCGTCGTCGAGGACCTGGAGCAGCACGTTGAACACGTCCGGGTGGGCCTTCTCCACCTCGTCGAACAGGATCACCGAATAAGGCTTGCGGCGCACCTGTTCGGTGAGATAGCCGCCCTCCTCGTAGCCCACGTAGCCCGGCGGTGCGCCGATCAGCCGCGCCACCGAGTGCTTCTCCATGAACTCGCTCATGTCGATGCGGATCAGGTGCTCCTCGG
>DAOLKI010000263.1:0-4386 GCA_035331665.1 Rhodocyclaceae bacterium | reverse complement strand
GGCTTCCGCGGCACCGGAGCCGGCCGCGGTGCCCGTCATCATGGTGGTGGACGACTCCCTGACCGTGCGGAAGATCACCGGGCGGCTGCTGGCCCGGGAGGGTTACCAGGTCATCGCCGCCAAGGACGGCGTGGACGCCCTGGAGCAGGCCCTGGACATCGTGCCCGACGTCATGCTGGTGGATATCGAGATGCCGCGCATGGACGGCTTCGACCTGACCCGCAACGTGCGCGCCGATGCGCGGCTGAAGGACGTGCCCATCATCATGATCACGTCGCGCATCGCCGACAAGCACCGCAATTACGCCAGGGAGATCGGCGTCAATCACTACCTCGGCAAGCCCTACGACGAGGACGAGCTGCTGCGCCTGATCGCCGGCTACGTCAGGCAGGCTTCCTGATCCGTCCGTAGCGTTCCAGGGTCCGCGCCCGCGCCGCCGCGTGGTCCACGACGGGCCACGGGTAATCCCTGCCCACCACGACGCCGCACGTTTCCTGCTCGCCCGGCGTCATCCGCCAGGGTGCGTGGATCCTCTGCGCGGGCACCCGCGCGAGTTCCGGCACGTAGCGCCGGATGAAGGCACCCTCGGGGTCGAATTTTTCCGATTGGGTGACCGGATTGAAGATGCGGAACCAGGGCTGTGCGTCGCAGCCCGTCGATGCCGCCCACTGCCAGCCGCCGTTGTTGGAGGCCAGGTCGAAGTCCAGCAGCAGGTCGGCGAAGTGCCGTTCCCCGAGGCGCCAGTCCACGCCCAGGTCCTTGCACAGGAAGGATGCCGCCACCATGCGCAGGCGGTTGTGCATGTAGCCGCTCGCCGCAAGCTGCCGCATGGCCGCGTCCACGAGCGGGTACCCGGTGCGTCCTTCCTTCCAGGCGGCCAGCAGATCGGGCGCCTCGTCCCATTGCAGCGCATCGAATTCCGGTCGGAAGCAGTGGTCCACCACGTCGGGCCGATGCCAGAGGATCGCCTGGTAGAACTCGCGCCACACCAGTTCCGACAGCCAGGTGGCGGCACCCCGGCCCGGCCTGGCATGGGCGAAGCCGGCCAGCCGCCGGATCGAAATGGTGCCGAAGCGCAGGTGGGCGGCCAGGTAGGACGGACCTTTCAGGGCCGGAAAATCCCGCCGCTCGGCATAGTCGTCGATGCGGTCGGCGAAATCCTCGAACAACGCATGCGCGCCGGCGGCGCCGGTGGGCATGGCCAGAGAGGCCAGGTTCGTCGCGCGGAAGCCCAGGTCCGCGAGGGTCGGCAACGCATCGCGCGCCGGCGGGGGAAGCAGCCTGCCGGCAGCATCGGATTCCCGATGGGATGCCAGGCAGGCGCCTTCGCCGGCCCGCGCCAGCCAGGCGCCGCGGTAGGGCGTGAAGACGGAATAGGGCCGGCCGTCCCGGGTCAGCACCTCGTCGGTGTCGAAGACCACCTGGTCCTTGAAATCGCGGAATCCGATACCCGCGGCGCGCAGCCGGCGGGCCACGTCCGCGTCGCGGTCCCGGGCCGCCGGCTCGTAATCCCGGTTCGCCAGCACCTCGGCGACGCCGAGTTCACCGGCCAGCCCGGGGATCGCCTCCCGGGCGCGGCCATGCACGACGATCAGGCCGCCACCGCATCGCCGCAGTTCCGCGTCCAGCGCCTGCACCGCCCGCAGGATGAATTCGACGCGCCGGTCCGCCACGAGCCCTCGCGCGCGCAGGGGATCGAGGATCTCCGTGTCGAACACGAAGACGCAATGGACGCGCGCATGATCCTGCAGGGCGTGGTGGAGCGCGGCGTGGTCGTCCCGGCGCAGGTCGCGCCGGAACCAGACGAGGGCGGAGGACATCGGGAGACCGGGATTTCGGACGGGGTTGGCCGACTCGGGATGGGGATAGAATGGCGCCGTGAGCGATGTGACCATCAATCTTACGCACCATTTCCTCATCGCCATGCCGGCGATGACGGACCCGAACTTCTCCCGCACGCTCACCTATCTCTGCGAGCATAACGACCAGGGCGCCCTGGGCATCATCGTCAATCGCCCGATCGACATGGATCTCGACACCCTGTTCGAGAAGGTGAACATCCCCATCGAGGAGGCGGGGGCGGCAGCCAATTTCGGGGAGTTTCCCGTGTATTTCGGCGGCCCGGTGCAGACCGACCGGGGCTTCGTGCTGCACCGGCCCCTGGGCCAGTGGCAATCGACCCTGAAGGTCCGGGACGACATCGGCCTGACCAGTTCCCGGGACATCCTCCAGTCCATGGCCAGTTGCGGGGAACCGAAGGAGATCCTGATCACGCTCGGCTACGCGGGATGGTCGGCCGGCCAGCTCGAGTGGGAGATCTCCCAGAACGCCTGGCTCACCGTCGAGGCGGATCCCGAGATCATCTTCGGCCTGCCTCCCGAGGAACGCTTGCCGGCCGCGATGCAGCTCCTGGGCGTGGATTTCGCGAACCTCTCCGAAGTCGCCGGGCATGCCTGATGGCACGGTGCTGGCCTTCGACTTCGGCACCCGACGTATCGGCGTCGCCATCGGCGAGATGATGCTGCGCCGGGCGAGGCCGCTGCGCACGATCGCCGGCGAGGCCAGCGCCGCCCGCTTCGCCGCCATCGGCGACCTGATCGCCGAGTGGCATCCCGCCCGCCTGGTCGTCGGCCTGCCCCTGGCGCCGGACGGCGCCGAACACGACATGACGCATCGTTGCCGCCGTTTCGCCCGCCAGCTCGAAGGCCGTTTCGGCCTGCCGGTGAGCCTGGTGGACGAACGTTACACGTCCGTCGCGGCCGAGCAGGCCCTCGCCGAGGCAGGTCACGACTGGCGCCGCCGCCGGGCCGAGGTTGACGCCGAGGCGGCCGCCCTTTTTCTCCAGGACTGGTTCGACCATGAAACTCCCTGATCCCCAGGACCTCTGCAAGCACCTCGCCGAAGCGATGCGGCCCCAGGTCACCCGCGACGCCGTGCTGGTCGGCATCCACACCGGCGGCGTATGGGTCGCGGAATGCCTGCACGGCCTTCTGGGCCTGGCGACCCCGGTCGGCAGCGTCGACACCGGTTACCACCGGGACGATCACCGGCTGGGCGGCAGCCTCAAGGCGGGCGGGCGTCCCTCCCATCTGCCCTTCGACGTGGAAGGCGCCCACGTGGTCATCGTCGACGACGTCCTCTACACGGGCCGCACCATCCGCGCCGCCATGAACGAACTGTTCGACTACGGCCGGCCGGCGCGGGTGGACCTGGCGGTGCTGGTGGACCGGGGCGGTCGCGAACTGCCGGTGGCCGCTTCCTGGTGTCCCCACGTCATGAAGCTGCCCGCCTCCCAGATGCTGGTCCTCGAAAAGGCGCCGGACGGCACGCTGGGGTTCAGCCTGAGCGAAAAATGAGCGCGATCCATCCTCAACTCAACGCCCGTGGGGAACTGCAGCACCTGTTGTCCCTGGACGGGCTGCCGCGGGACATCCTGACCCGCATCCTGGACCTGGCGGTGCCCTTCACCGAGGTGGCCGAGCGGGAAGTGAAGAAGGTGCCGCTGCTGCGCGGGAAAAGCGTCTTCAACCTGTTCTTCGAGAATTCCACCCGCACGCGGACCACGTTCGAGATCGCCGCCAAGCGCCTGTCCGCGGACGTGATCAACCTGAACATCAGCACGTCCTCCACGGCCAAGGGGGAAACCCTGCTCGACACGGTGGACAACCTGGCCGCCATGCAGGCGGACATGTTCGTCGTCCGCCACGCCTCGAGCGGCGCCCCGTACCTGATCGCCCGCCACCTGGCGGCCACGGGCCGCGACTACATCCACGTCATCAATGCCGGGGACGGGCGGCACGCCCATCCCACCCAAGGATTGCTGGACATGTACACCATCCGGCACTACAAGAAGTCCTTCGAGGGACTCACGGTGGCCGTGGTCGGCGACGTGCTGCATTCCCGCGTCGCCCGGTCCCAGATCCATGCCCTGGCCACCCTCGGCGTGCCGGAGATCCGCGTCATCGGACCGAAGACGCTGCTGCCCACCATGGTCGAGCGCATTGCCGGCGAAAAGGGGGTGCGCGTCTTCCACGACATGCGCGAGGGCCTGCGCGACGTGGACGTGGTGATGATGCTGCGCCTGCAGAACGAACGCATGCAGGGCGCCCTGCTGCCCAGCCCCCAGGAGTACTTCAAGTCCTACGGCCTGACCCCGGAAAAGCTGGCCATGGCCAGGGCCGACGCCATCGTCCTGCATCCCGGCCCGATGAACCGGGGCGTCGAGATCGATTCCGCGGTGGCCGACGGCGGGCAGGCGGTCATCCTGCCCCAGGTCACCTTCGGCATCGCGGTGCGCATGGCCGTGATGGCCCTGCTGGCGGGAGCCTGAGCATGAACATCCGGATCAAGAACGGCCGCCTCATCGACCCGGCCAACGGCATCGAC
>DAOLKI010000262.1:0-4395 GCA_035331665.1 Rhodocyclaceae bacterium | reverse complement strand
GGGGTCGCGTTTTTTACCGCCCGTTGCCCGGTGCGGCCCGCCCGACCGGCGCGTCACCTCCACCGGCGATTCCGGACGTCGTGGATCCGGCGCGCGAACGCCCCCGCGCCCGGGAGGGCTGCGGGGCCTGCGGCCGCCGCCTCGATTCCGGCCGGGGCGTTGCGCAACGCAACCGGATTCAGCACCCCGCTACCCGACATGCCGACGTGGTTGTTCGATCGGTGTAAACAAAACCGCATCGACGGGTTCCCGGTGCAGAATAGCGCCGGGAGTCGGGCCACAACAACAAGGCAGGCGCATGAGGGCGATCGGGTGATCCCTGCAGCGGTCAAGGACGCGGTCATACGCGGGGCCGGCGTCTTCGCCACCGCCGCGCTGGTCATGTTCGCCTACGAGGCGGCGAAGGAATTCCTTTTCCAGGGCAGCCTCACGCCGTGGGAATCGCACGTCATGACGGTCTTCGTGACGGCGTGCGTCGCCACGGGGATTGCACTTCGCATACGCAGCAGGACGCTGGCCATGGAGCGGCGGATCCACGTCACCGAGACGCGGGCCGCGCATTTCAAGGAATCCCTCCTCGACATCCTTCCCGTGGCGGTCTTCTACAAGGACAGCGACGGGCGCTACCTGGGCTGCAACAAGGTCTTCGGCGCGACCATGGGGGTCCAGGAATCCGCCCTCGTGGGGAAGACGGTGTTCGAGCTCTGGCCGAGCGCCCTGGCCGAGACCTACCACCGGAAGGACCTGGAACTGATGGCCCGGCGCGACAACCAGCATTACGAGTACCAGATCCGCGATGCGGCGGGGGCGCTGCGCGACGTCTATTACAGCAAGGCACCGTTCTTCGACGAGTCCGGGCGGGTCGCCGGGCTGATCGGGATATTCATCGACATCACGGAAAAGAACACGGCCGAACGGGAAGTGGAGCGCTACCGCGATCACCTGCAGGACCTGGTCAAGGAACAGACCCAGCGCCTCGAAACGGCGAACGTGGAACTGGCCATCGCCAAGGAGCGGGCGGACGCCGCCAACCAGGCGAAGGGGATCTTCCTGAGCAACGTCAGCCACGAACTGCTGACGCCCATGAACGGGATAATGGGGTACCTGCAGCTGCTGGACCTCGACAGGAATGCGGCGAGTTCGCCGGCCTACCTGAAGGGCATCCAGCAAAGCGCCGACCGTCTGCTGGCGCTGATCCGCGATCTCCTGCAGATATGCGATTCGACGCCCGAGCTTTCCGCCGTCGTGGCGGTACCGTTTCCGCTCATGCCGACGATCGACAAGGCGGTGGCGAAGGCCGCGAAGGCCGCCGCCGCGAAGGGCATCCGCCTCACCTCCGAAAGCGCCGCGGGCCTGCCGAAATCGGTGGTCGGGGATGGCTGGAAGGTCGGCCGGGTGCTGGAACACCTGCTCGACAATGCCGTCAAGTTCTCGCCTTCCGGCGAAGTGACCGTCCGGGTCCGGCGCGGACTGCAATCGGACCGGCGCATCCGCTTCGAAGTCGAGGACCAGGGGATCGGCATCCGGCCCGATCACCTGGATCGGGTGTTCGAGCCGTTCTTTCAGGTCGACGGGTCGAGCACCCGCGTTGCCGGCGGCACGGGCGTCGGACTGGCCCTGTGCAGGCTGCTGGTCACGATGATGGGGGGCGAGATCGGCGTCACCAGCCGCTTCGGCGGCGGGAGCCTGTTCTGGTTCGAGGTGCCCATCCTGACCGCCGAGGCGCAATCGGGCGCCCCGGGGCCGGGGAACCATCGATCCCAATGACATGACGGCGCCGCCCTTCGTGGCTGGCGGCGGGCGGCCGGCCGCCGCGGTCGAGCGACGGGCGGGCTGCGCCGGAACGGAGGCCGGCAAGGCCCCCGCGTCACAGGCGGAAGGTGCCCACCGCCGCCTGCAGCTGCTCGGCCAGGGCTTCCAGCTGCCGCGCCTGTTCCGCCATCTGCAGTACCGCGGCGCTGTTCTCCTCGTTGACCCGGGCCACCTGATCGACGCTGCGCGCAATGTCCTCGCTGGCCACCCGCTGCTCGCGCAGGGCGTTGGAAATGTCCGCCACCACCCCGCCCAGCTGCCGCGTCGCCGTTTCGATGCGGGACATGCTGGAGCCGGCGAGGGCCGCCTTGCCCACGCTGGCATTGACCAGCCGCGTGCCGCCGGCGATGCCCTCGATGGCATCGCCCGTGCGCCGCTGGATGTCCCCGATCATGCCGGTGATCTCGTGGGTGGATTGGCCGGTGCGCTCGGCCAGCTTGCGCCCCTCGTCGGCCACCACGGCGAAGCCGCGCCCCGCCTCGCCGGCCCGCGCCGCCTCGATGGCGGCATTCAGGGCCAGCAGGTTGGTCTGGTCGGCGATCTCCTTGATCACGTTGACGATGGCCGAGATGGCCCGCGAGCTTTCGCCGAGCTGCTCCACCTGCTGCGCCGACTGGTTCACCGCGTCGGCGCTGCGCTGCATCTCGCCCACCACCTGGCCCACCACCTGGTCGCCCTCGCGGGAGAAGCTGCCCGCCTCCTCCGACATGCGGCTGGCCGACTCGGCGCCGTCGGCGATGTGGGTGATGCTCACGGTGACCTGCTCGAGGGTGGCGGCGATGCTGGTGGTGGCATCGCTCTGCCGGGCCGAACCCGTCGCGATGCGGCCGGACATGTCCGACACGGCATGGGCCGAGGCCACCACCGCCGTGGCGCTCTGCTGGATGCTGCGCACCATGGCCTTCAACTGGTCCTGCATGGTGGCGACGGCGGCCATCAGGCTCGACGTGTCGCCCGCCTTGACCGGAACCCCGGCCGTCAGGTCGCCGCCGGCGATGCGGCGGGCCGCCCCGGCGGCCGCTTCCGGCTCGCCGCCGAGGGGGCGCAGCACCAGGCGGCCGAGCAGGACGCCGATGAGCACGATGACCACCAGGCTGCCGATTACGCCCACCACCACGATGGTGGCCGCCCGGCCGCGCGTGATCTCGCTGACCTCCGCCTCGGGATACGCGGCGATGACGCCGAAGCCCCAGCGGTCGTAGGGATGGCGCGCCACCTTCCAGCCGGCGGCGCCCTCCTTGGCGAACTTCTCCACCTGTTCCGCGGTGACCCGTTCGGGGTGGAAGCGCGCCTTGCCGTGGCCGTCCACGATGGCCAGGAAGCCGGAACCGAGCAGGCGGCTCCGGCCCACCACGTCCTTCAGGGCGGCCATGTCCACCTTGTAGCCCACGTACCAGATGCCGAGCACGTTGCCCTGGGCATCGCGCAGGGGCTCGTAACCGGTCAGGTAGGGTTCGCCGAGGATATCCACCAGGCCGTAGTAGGCCTTGCCCTCGCGGATGGCGGCGATGGCCTTGCCCTTGGGGTCCAGCACGGTGCCGATGGCGCGCTGGTCGTTGCGCTTGACGTTGGTGGAGATGCGCACGAAATCGTCGCCGCTCTTCACGAACAGCGTGGCGGTGCCGCCCACGACCCGCGTGACCCCATCCACCAGGTCGAAGGCGTTGGCCTGCGGCTTGCCGCCCAGCAGCAGGTTGGGCACCGTCCTGTCCTTGACCTGCGTGGCCGGCCCCGGCGTGGCGCTGCCCAGGGCCGCCCCGCGTTCGGTGAGCAGGCGCATCGAGCCTTCCACCTGCTGCATGACGAGCACGTCGGTGACGCCCAGGATCTTGAGCACGCCGTCCACCTGCCGCTCCGCCTCCGCCGCCACCTCCCCCTCGATGCGCGCGCTCTCCGCCCCGGAGAAGACCAGCGAGCCCCCGAGCAGGAGGACGAAGACGAACACCGAGACCGGAACGATGAAACGCGCCTGCAGACTGGCCTTGCCCATGAATTGCCCCTTCGTGCCACCGGCGCGGGCCCGCGCCGGACCGGAAAGCCGGAATTATGCCTTTAGTTATACCGCGGCGAAAACCGGCGAAAGGACGGGAAATCCGGCCGTTCCCCACGGAATGTCGCCCGCCCGGATGGAATCGGCCGGGCGGGGCCGGCCGCGCCCGGCGAGGAATTTCGCCGCCCCGCCGCGCCGGCGGACGCGGCCATGCCGATCGGGATTTCCGTACCGGATACCCGGCCGGCATGCGGACCGGGGCGTCGTGCGGCGGTTCGCCCGGCCGGCACCCCGCCCGCGCCCCCCTGCCTCACCCTCCCTTCCCCTGCCCCGCTCCCTTCCCTACTCCTTCGCGGCCCCCGGCTCCGCCGGGCAGGGCCGCATGGCCGCCTCGCCCCGCTTCCAGCAGGGCCCCGCCGCGCCGGCGTGGGGCACCGGCGAGCCTTCCGGGTCCAGGCGCACGACCCGGGTGGATATGGCCGCCACGCCGGCCCGGTCCACCTCCGCGAAGACGGCCCAGCCGATCAGGTTCTCCTCGTCGTCGAAGCCGTCGAAGACGAAGTTGCCCAGGGAATAGACGATGGGCTTGCCCT
>DAOLKI010000261.1:2006-4408 GCA_035331665.1 Rhodocyclaceae bacterium | reverse complement strand
AGCCACAAGTGGCGCAACCGGCGCTGGATCACGCTGATCCTGGCCAACCTGCTGTTCGTCGTATCCTATTGGCTCGACATCCAGGTGCTGGAGGGGGCGCTCACGGCCTCGCGTTTCATCGGCTTCCACCTGATCGACCTGAACTCCGCGCTGCAGGTCATGCTGGCGCACAAGCACATCATCAACAACCTGCTGATCGGCACCGGCACGGTCCTCGTCCTCTGGGTGCTCGTCGGCGGGCGCACCTTCTGCTCCTGGGTCTGTCCCTACCACCTGGTGGCCGAGTGGGCCGAGAAACTCCACCTCTACCTGGCGAAGAAGAAGCTGGTCACCGACCAGCCGATGGACCGCAGGTTGCGCACGGTGTTCTGGCTGATCTTCGCCATCCTCGCCTTTGCCACCGGCTATACGGTGTTCGAGGCCATCTCGCCCACCGGGATACTGTCCCGGGCCCTGATCTACGGGCCGGGCCTGGCGCTGCTGTGGGTCCTCGCCCTACTGGTCTTCGAGATCTTCTTCGCCCGGCGTGCCTGGTGCCGCTACGCCTGTCCCATCGGGCTCACCTACGGCGTCGTGGGCATCCTGTCGCCGGTGCGCATCAAATACACGCTGGACGGTTGTTTCCACGAGGGGGATTGCCGCAAGGTCTGCCTGGTTCCCCATGTCCTGGATACGGTCATCAAGGGTCGTGCCGTCGAGCCGGTGGTGCCCATCGGGCCCGATTGCACGCGCTGCGGACTGTGCGTGGATACCTGCCCGACGGGCTCCCTGAAGTTCGAGGTGAAGGGCCTGTCCAAGCTGCTCTGAATCAAGGGCATCCGTCGTCCGGCCCGTATAATCCGCCGGCCATGATCAAGTTCGACAACGTCGCCAAGAGCTTCCGCAAGCAGCGGGTCCTCGACGGCATCAGCCTGGAAATCGGCCTCGGCGAGCGGGTGGCGCTGATCGGCTCCAACGGCGCCGGGAAGACCACCCTGATCCGCTGCCTCCTCGGCGAATACACCTATGACGGCCGTGTGACCATCGGCGGCCACGACCCGCGCCGGGACCGCTCCGCCATCCTCGCCAGCATCGGCTTCGTCCCCCAGCTGCCGCCGCCCCTCAAGATGCCCGTCGGCCAATTGATCGGCTTCGCGGCCGACCTCTGCGGCACGGATCCACGACGCATCCTCGATCTCGCCGGCCGGCTGGGGCTCGACACCGCCCCCGTGATGGACCGGCAGTTCGTGCGCCTTTCCGGCGGCATGAAGCAGAAGCTGTTGATCGCCATCGCCCTGGGCCGCGACGCCAAGGTGCTCGTCATGGACGAGCCGGCCGCCAACCTGGATCCGGAGGCGCGCAAGATTTTTTTCGAACTCCTGGCGGAGCGCCAGGAGGACGCCACCATGCTCATCTCCAGCCACCGGTTGAACGAGGTGTCCGCCCTCGTGAACCGGGTCATCGAACTGGACATGGGCCGCGTGGTCCTCGACGACCGCGTCGCCGACGACGTGTCGCTGTCCGGGCTGCTCGATTGCCGGGTCCTGGTGAAGCGGCCGGAACCGGCGCTGGCCAAGGCGCTCGGTACGTGGAACTTCCGCGACCTCGGTGGCGGGCTGGAATGGGAAGGCGAAGTGGCCGGCCCCGACCGCCTGCGCTTCATCGGCATGATCTCCCGTTACGTGGCCGTCGTGAGCGACGTCTCGCTGCGGGAGCGGGCCTGATGGACCGCCGCCATTTCCTGGCCGCCGGTGTCGCCCTGACGCCGCTCGCTTCTCTTCTGTCCGCCTGCGCCGCCAAAGGCGACTGGCCCGAAGGCATGCAGGAAATCAAATGGGACCGGGACACCTGCATGCGCTGTGCGATGGCCATCTCGGACCGGCGTTTCGCGGCGGAACTCGTCGGGGGGCCGCAGGGCACCGTGTTCAAGTTCGACGACATCGGCTGCGTCACCGTCTGGATGCGCGACCGCATGAAGGATTTTCCGTGGATGGCGGAGCCGGGCACGCGGATCTGGGTTGCCGATGTGCGCAGCCAGGGCAACCAGGTCAAGTGGCTGGACGCCAGGAAAGCCCAGTACCTGACCAAGACATCGCCCATGGGCTACAACTTCGGCGCCGTGGCCCTGCCCGAACCGGGCGTCATGGACTTCGCCGAGATGCGGGCTCACGTCCTGGCGAAAGGAAGATGATGGCCCGCCCCCCCAGCCCCCCTCGCGGGGGGAGGCTGCAAGCTCGCTTCGCTCGTCAGTCACGGGGAGCGTTCATTTTTCGCCTCGACGGATCGCGCCTTCGGCGCGTGCCGTCCGGGCTTGGGGCGGCCCGGCGCCCGGACTGCGCGGTGGGGAGAGTGTGGCCCGACCCCCCCGGCCCCCCTCGCGGGGGGAGGCTGCAAGCTCGCTTCGCTCGTCAGTCACGGGGAGC
>DAOLKI010000261.1:0-1906 GCA_035331665.1 Rhodocyclaceae bacterium | reverse complement strand
CGACGGATCGCGCCTTCGGCGCGTGCCGTCCGGGCTTGGGGCGGCCCGGCGCCCGAACTGCGTCCTTGGCGCGTCCACCGAATGCCGTTTTCTGCGCTTCCGCACTCTGCGCGATACACCTCGTTTCACTGACATCCTATGAAGCAACTCTGGCTCACCGCCAAGCTCGACATCGTCGAATCGCTGCGTGCCCGCTGGTTCCAGATCTATACGCTGGTCTTCGGCGGCATCGTGGCACTGCTCTTCCTGTTCGGCCTGACGGAATCCCGCGTGCTCGGCTTCATCGGCCTGTCTCGGCTGCTGGTCACCTACATCCAGCTCACGATGGCGATCCTGCCCATCTTCGTGCTGATCACCACCGTGCGCTCGGTGGCGGGAGACCGGGAGGCCGGGGTGTTCGAATACCTGCTCTCGCTGCCCGTCTCGCTCGCCGCCTGGTTCTGGGGCAAGATCGTCGGGCGCTACATCATGGTCTTCCTGCCGGTCTTCCTGGCCATGGTCGCGGCGGTACTCTGGGCCCTGGTGGCCGGCATCGAGGTGCCCTGGTCGATGTTCGGCTACTACACGGCCCTGCTGGCCGCCATGGCGGCCTGTTTCCTCGGCATTGGCATGCTCATCTCCGCGGTGGCGCGCAGCACGGACATGGCTCAGGGGGCCGCCTTCCTGACCTGGCTCACGCTGCTGCTATTCCTCGACCTGATCCTGCTCGGCGTGATGATCCAGGGCAAGGTGTCGCCGGAAGTCGCGGTGGGCGTCGCGCTGGCCAATCCCCTCCAGGTCTTCCGTACCGCAGCCCTGTCCCTGTTCGATCCCCAGTTGATCGTCCTCGGGCCCTCCGCCTTCGTGATCCTCGATCATTTCGGCGCCACGGGCTACAAGGTCTTCGCGCTCGCGTACCCGACGGCCCTGGGCCTGGCGGCGGCCGGCCTGGGTTACCGGCTGTTCCGCAGGGGGGATCTGCCGTGAGGCGGCGCTTGCTGCTGGTCGCCGCCCTGGCGGTTGCTATGCCGACGGCCTGGGCGGAGACGGGCGCATCGGTACCCGCGGCGCAGCCTCTGTTCGCGGCAACGCTTACCGGCCTGGACGGAAAACCCGCGGCGCTGGAGCAGTACCGGGGCAAGCCGATGATCGTCAATTTCTGGGCCCGCTGGTGCGGCCCCTGCCGCCAGGAGATTCCCGAACTGGCCAAGATTCAGGCGGAGAACGGCCGCAGGGGACTGGTGGTCCTGGGCATCGGTCTCGAGGACAGACCCGAGGCCGTCCAGGATTTCGCCAGGGCCTACGACATGAACTACCCAATCCTGCTCGCCAAGGACCAGGGCATATCGCTGATGCAGGCCCTCGGCAACGTCAAGGCCGGCCTGCCCTTCACGGTGGTGGTGGACCGCCAGGGACGCATCCTGTCCCACAAGCTGGGCGTCATGAAGAGGCCCGACCTGGAGGCCGCCGTGGCGGCCCTGCTGAAATAAGAAGAGGAGAACGCCGATGCCCCCCGCAGAACCCACCCTGGCCGCGCTACCCAACCCGGTCCTGCGCTATTTCGCGGCAACACGGCCGGCGTTCCTTTCCGTCACTTTCGTTGCCTGCATCCTCGGCCTCGCCTGTGCCTCGGGTTCCGGCGTCTCCCTGCATCCGGCCTCGGCGACCCTGACCCTTTTCTTCGCGCTGGTCGCCCATGCCGGCGCCAACGTGCTGAACGACTATTACGACTCGCGCAGCGGGTGCGACGCCGCCAACACGGATCGCGTCTTCCCTTTCACCGGGGGCAGCCGCTTCATCCAGAACGGCATCATCAGCGAGCGGGCCGCGGGTGCCTTCGGCTACGCGCTGCTCGCCGCCGTGGTACCCGCGGGCCTCTGGCTGACCTGGCACAGCGCGCCCGGCCTGATCCTGGTGGGCCTCCTGG
>DAOLKI010000260.1:0-4409 GCA_035331665.1 Rhodocyclaceae bacterium | reverse complement strand
GCCGAGGAGCCTGCCGTCGCGATCCAATATGGGTACGCCGTTGGTGAGCACGTGGCGTGGCGACCCGTCCTTGTGCAGGTTCAGGTTCTCCAGGTCGCGGAACGGGGCCCGATCGGCCGCGAATTTCCTGTAGATCGCTTCGACGCGCCGCGACTCCTCGGGCGGCATGAATTCGAAGGGGGTACGGCCGATGATCTCGGCCGCCTCGTACCCGATGACTTCGCGTACGTTCTCCGATGCGAAGGTGTAGCGGCCCTCGGCATCCACCTCCCAGATCCAGTCGGCCGAGGCCTCGATGATGTCGCGCAACCGCTGCTCGCTGGCGCGCAGAGCCTCGTCCGCCAGATGCCGGTCGTTGATGTCCCGGGTCACCGACAGGATGCAGGTCTCGCCGCCCAGGTCCAGCAGATGGGCCGACATGAGCCCGTAGCGGATTTCCCCGTTCCTGAAGCGGAAGCGGGCTTCCAGGCTGCGGCACAGGCCGTCGCGGCGGAGGATCTCCACCAGGCGCCGTCGGTCCTCCAGGTCGTACCAGACGCCGACGGCCTCGGAGGTGCGCCCGATCACCTCCTCGCGCCGCCAGCCCGTCAGGGCCGTGAAGCCGTCGTTGACCTCGATGTAGAGACCGTCGGAAAGGCGGTTGATGTTGACCGCGTCGAGGCTGGACTGGAAGGCTGCCCGGTACCGGGCCTCGCTGTCCCGCACCGCCGCCTCCGCCTGCTTGCGCTCGCTGACGTCCATGACGAAACCATGCCAGACGACGGTGCCGTCCGCCTCCCTCAGGGGCACGGAGCGGCCCTCGAGCCAGCGATTGCCCAGGGCCGGGTGTTCGTAGCGCCATTCGGCATGCCACTCGGTCAGATCCTCGCCCGAGGCGAGCAGGGCCGCCTCGATCCTCCGGAAGTCGTCCTCGGGAATGCGCGCGAACATCGGCGCGACGTCCGCCTCGAGTTCCTCGGCAGGGAATCCGAACACGGCGGCGGCGGCCTGGCTGGCATAGGCCATCGACGTCGCGCCGTCGGGTCGGCGGCGCAGCGAGCAGATCGCGCCGGGTACCGACTCCGCCACCCGGGCCAGCTGTTCGCGCATCGCGAGCTGTTCCTTCAGCGCGGTTTCCGCGCGCCGCCGCTCGGTGATGTCCCGGCTCACGCCGAGGACCTTCAGGCCGCTGTCCGGGCTGCCCATGAGGGTGGTGACCACCTCGGTCCATACCGTGGTGCCGTCCTTGCGCGGTTGTTCCACCTCGCGGGTCCGGGTGGCCGCCGACGCATCGCCGGCCAGGTAGGCGGCAATCCGGCCGGGCAGGCTCGTGTCCACCGCGGCGAAGGAATCGGGCGTCATCGTCTCCTCGATGGATTGCGCCAATACCTCGGGCACCGTGTAGCCGCGCAGTTTTTCGACGGACGGGCTCACGTACTCGAAACGGCGCGTTGCCAGGTCCAGCACCCACACCACGTCCCGCATGTTCTCCGTCAGGCTGCGGAAGCGCTGTTCGCTTTCCCGGAGCCTGTCCTCGGCCGCCTTGCGCTCGGTGATGTCGCGGGAAATGCCGAAGGTGCCGATGACGCGCCCCGCCGAATCGTGCAGCGGTCCCCTGGTCGCCAGGTAGACCCGCGATCCGGCGCGGGTGTGAAGGTATTCCTCCCGGGTCTCGATCGCGTTGCGGGCCGCGGCCTCCCGGTCCAGGGCCATCAGCAATTCCGCGTCGGCGGGCCGGAAAATGGCCCGGTCGTCCCGGCCCAGAACCTCTCCGGAGGACTTGCCGACGATGCGGCAGGCGGCCGGGTTGAACAGCAGATAGCGTCCCTCCACGTCCTTTGCGAATATTGCGTCGTCGGAACTCTCCGCGATCGCGCGCAGAAGCTGCAGGGCGCGCAGCTTTTCCTCCTGTTGCGTGCGCCTCACGGCTTCCCAGCGCAGGAACTGGCGCTGCCGGAACAGGTAGGCCGCGACGCCGGCGACGAACAATGCGAGGGTCGCCGCCAAGGCGATCCAGCTCACCTCCTTGACCGTATCCGCCCGCGCCTCGGCGAGGTCCAGCTTGGCGACCAGTATCCAGTCGGTGCCCTCCACCCGCCGGGCAAAGCCGATCACCGGCACGCCGCGGTAATCCCGGCCACGCACCACTTCTCCCGGGGCGGCATCGCCGCGCAGCAGGCGCGCCGCGGGCAGATCCGGCGAGGACAGGGGGCGGCGCAGGCGGGCCGCCGCGTCCGCCTGGTGCCGCAGGTCGTTCAGATAGACGACGTCGTCGCCGTCGGCCCGGACCAGCAGGGCCTCGCCGCTGGCGCTCGGGATCGGCCAGGCGCGCAGCCCGGCGAACAGCGTTTGCGCCAGGTCCCCGCGCAGGACGAAGATCGGCCCCGGATGATTCCCCACGTCGGGTAGCGGGATCGCGAAATCCAGACGCGCGCGCGTCGAGCCCGGCTCCCGGTAGATATCCGTGACCACCATGCGCTTTTCCGCGCCGGCCTGGCGTACGGCCGCCTGCAGGGGCGCCGCGATGGCGGCCGGTGTTTCCCCGGCGGCCATCTCGAATTCGGCCTGCCGGTCGAGGACGAGGATCGCGGGATAATCGTGGGCCGACCGGTAATCCTCGAGCCGCTGCCGCAACTGTTCCGCCACCGCGTTGTCGCCGGTCGTGCGCCACTGGACATACAGTCCCGCGAGGAAACGGCTGTTCAGCAGGAAGCGGCCCTCCCCGCGCCGCTCCGCCAGCCAGTCGGCGACGGCTCGCGCCTTCAGGTCCGCGATGGCCTGCAGGCGCGCGACTTCCCGTTGCTCCTGTTGCCTGTAGGTGTAGGTGATGCCCGCGGCGGCCAGTCCCAGGATCGCGAGGGCGGCCAGCGCAGCGGGCAGCACCATGTGGCGCCCGGCCGGCGCCGGCAGGTCCGCCGTTCCCGTGTCCGCCTCGCCGGCCGAAGGCCATTCATCCCCTGCGGAAAACCGGCGGATCAATCCATAGAGCAGCGGGGACGTCACGGCGACGAACAGCCAGCCCTTGAGGGTATTGGCCAGCGTCGCGGTCGCGGGTTCGTCGAAGAACAACTGGACGGCACGGTCCGAGAACAGTATCCACACGGCGGCGAACGCCGCGTACAGGAGCACCACGCGCAAGGCGGCGGCGCCATCCCCGACGCCGCCCGGGCGCGGCTCGCCCCCCGGCGGCCGGTCTGCCTGGTTCTCGGTCGGTGGATGATGGTCGGACATGGGATGCTGCGCCTCCGGGGGCGGCCGGACCGAACCGCTGCGGCGAACCGGGCCGTGAGGCCCGACGCTTCAGCTTCCCATGGATCCCGAGTTCGGCGAATCGGCCTGCGACAACAGGCCAGTGTCGACCTGGACCGCCCATCGGACGTTGACCGGCATCAAGCAGACGGCATGAAAAGGCCCGCCTCGGGTGCGCCACGGGCTGGATATCGAACGCCGGCCGCGCCGACGGCGGCCGCGCGTGCCGCCCAGCCCGATGCTTGCGGGGCCGGCGACCGGCGCGGAAATCCGCTGCGACGGATTCCGGCCGGGCCGGGTCAATAGATCGGGAAGGCCGGCATGGCTTCCTGGGTGGCCTGGGAGGCGTCCGTCGCCGGCACGTCGGGCGTCGCGTAGGCGATGAAGCTTTCCGGCAGGGCGCCCCCCCAATAGACCCCCGTGCCGCGCTCCTGCTCGTTCCAGGTCACCGGCTCCCAGTCGGGGGCGAAGATGAGGTAGCTGCCCGAGTAGATCTCGATGCGATTGCCGCCGGGCTCATAGGAATAGAGGTAGAAGGCCTGGGAGTTGTTGTGCTTGGACGGGCCGGCCTCGATGAAGATGCCGTTCTCGGCCAGGATGTCCGCGGCGCGCAGCACGTCCTCCCGGTTGTCCACCCAGAGCGAGAAGTGGTGCAGGCGGCCGCTGCCGCCCTTGATATCCACCACGTAGGCCACCTCGTGGTGGACCGGAGTGACGGAAAGCCAGGACCCGATCTCCGTCTTCCCCTGGTCGAAAAGCACCTGCTCGCGCAGCTTGAAGCCCAGTTGCTCCTCGACGAAACGGCGGTTCTTCGGCACGTCCTTGCACAGGAGCGCCAGGTGGTCGATACGGCGCACGCCCACGCCCCGGGCCATGTACTTCTGGGGCAGGTTCTTCAGCGTCGACCTGAGTTCCGGCGGCGCGACGAACTTCTTTTCCTCGAAATAGAGCTCCATCAGGTGGCCCTCCGGATCCCGGAAGCGATAGGACCGGCCGCGCCCGAAATCGCCCTCCTTCCAGCCCAGGCCCAGGCCCGTGGCCTCCACCGCCGCCACCCGGCGCTCCAGGGCCTGGGGGCTTACCGTGCGCCAGGAAACGCAGCCCACGCCGGGCGCCCGGGCCTCCGTGAGCTTCAGGGTGCTGGTGGCGTAGTCGCCGTAGCCGCGCAGGTACACCGACTG
>DAOLKI010000259.1:0-4416 GCA_035331665.1 Rhodocyclaceae bacterium | reverse complement strand
TCCGGTTTCCTGACCCTGCGGGCGGACAACAACGTGGTCCTGCGCGACGTCACGGCAGGCGGCTTCTCCGTGAGCCAGGCCAATAACCAGGTCTTCTCGCCGGTGGCTTCCAACGGCAGTTGCGAAACCATCGGCTCCGGCTTCGTCTGCGCCCCCAATTCGGTCGCCATGGGCAACATCACGGATCCGACGGGCACGGGCTCCTTCTCTGCGACGGCGCGGCACGGCATCACCGCCGGGAACCTGGCGGTCGGCAACCTGAACTTCACGACCTACACGGGGACCGTCAACACGGGAACGATAGGCACCGCATTGGCTCCGGCCGGGAGCGTCGTCATATCGGCCGACAACTACACGACCTATGCCGGTGGCAACATCGTCACGGGCGCCGTCGAGGCGAACAGCGTCTCGATGACCACCCTGAACGGCAACATCCAGACCGGCGCCATCAACGCCGTGAATACGGGGGCCTCCAGCGTCCAGCTCGCCGCGAACTCGGGCAACGTCACCGTCACCGGCACTGTAGACGCCTCATATATCGAACTGCGCGCCAGCGGCGCCGGCGCCACCGGCAATGTCACCGTCGGCAACCTCAATCCGGATGCCGCCACCACCGGGCCGGGCACGGTGAATCTCTACGCGGATACCAGCATCGCGGCCGGCACGATCGACGCCGACCAGATCACCGCGGCGGGCTGGAGCTGCTGCCCCACCTTCCCGTCCATCACGGCGGGTGCGATCGGCGGCCGGCGGCCCGGCAACTACCTCTACGTCTCCGGCAGCGACGTGACCCTCGGTGCGCTCACGCTGGACGGCACCGGTGTCGGCCAGACCCTGGAGGTGCGCGGCACCAACAACGTCACCGTGACGGGCAACGTCGGCATGGGCCTGGGGGGCGACATGTTCAATCCCGCCCGACTGGATGCCGGCAACCTGTTGACCTTCAACGGCGGCAATGGCGTCTTCGCGGCGACGGACGGCTCGGCGGTGCTGCTGCACGCCGGCAATGCGCTGACCGCGACGCCCTTCGCCTTCCGCCGCGTGGATGCGGGGGCCACCGGTTGGGTGACGATCGATGCGCCGGCCGGCATCCGACAGACCCTCGAAGCGGCTGGCGGTGGTGGCATCCGGGCCGGCACGGTGATCCTCAAGGCCACCGCCGGCGGATCCTCCATCGACACCCAGGAGGGCACCAATCCGATTACGACCCTCACCCTCAGGGAAACCGCCGATCTGACCATCGACTCGGGCGGCGACCTGCGCATCCAGCTCACCGGCGCCAGCGGGGCCCCGGAACTCCACAACCTGGACATTACCCGGGCCAGGAACGATGGCACCTACGTGTTGAACGACGGCGCCCACGGCCCCAACGATCTGAATGCGGCCCAGAGCCTCAGTGTGGTGGACAACGGCTCCGGGGTCGACCTGACGTTGACGAACGCGGGATCCACCGCCCTGAACTTCCGTTTCCGCAACACGGACGGCTCCGGAAACATCGTCGTCAAGGGGACGGGCATCGCGACCAAGGGTGGTTTCGTGAAGCTGGAATCGGCCACCGGCCAGGTGTCCAACGACCCGGGCGCCGCGATCGACAGCACCGACGTGGGCCTGGGCGACGGAGCGGTCACGATCACGGCGGCCACCGGAATCGACCTCGCCGGCCCGGTGACGGCAGGGGCTGCCGCCGTCACCATGAGCACCGGCGGCAACCTGTTCGGTACCTCGACCATCACCGGCGGGGCGGGATCCCTGTCCAGCCTGCTGGGCGACATCGGCGACGGCCTTGGCGGTGCCATCGCGATCACCGCGCCCACCGTGTCGCTGACGGCGACGCGCAATCTCGGGCCCGGCGTCGGCGGCACCATCGAGGCCGACCTGACCGGTACGGCGGCGGTCAGCGTCAATGCGGACGCCGGTTTCACGGTGGCCTCCAATACCACCCTCACCTCGGCGGCGATCACCACCCGCGGCGACCAGGCCGGCCCGCTTTTCCTGAGCGCGCCGGGCCAATCCTTCGGCCTGACCCGGAATCTGACGACCGTGGAACTGGGCACCGTGTCCTCGGCGAGTCCCCTGACCGGTTTCTCCCTGACCGTCAATGCGGGCGACCTGACCGTGGTGGGAACGGGCGTCTCCCAGGTGGCGGCCAACAACCTGCAGCTGACCACGGCCGGAATCCTGACCCTGGACGGCACCGGCGCGCGGGTGGTGCTCGGCAATGCCAACCAGACCTTCTCGGCCGGCGGCGACCTGCTGGTCATAGGCCAGGCCAATCTGACGGCGACGGGGACCCAGCAGTTCCTGGGCGGCCAGGGGGGCAGCGGCGACGTGTCCTTCCAGCCCTCCGGCGGCGGCATCATCGCCAATGCGGCGACCCAGAGCTTCGGCGCGACGCGCGACCTCCTGTTCGACGGCGGCGCCGCCAGCAACGAAAACATCGCCTTGTCGGCGACCGGGAGCCAGGCCTTCTCGGCCGGCCGCGACATCCGACTGGCCGGCGGCGCGGGCGCTTCGGCGTCGGTCGGCGCCACCCTGACGGGCAACGGGGGGCAGTCGCTGTCGGCGAGCGGCAACATCGACCTGTTGGGCGGCTCCGGCACGGGATCCGCGGTGAACGTCGTCATGACCGGGGACGGCAACCAGAGCCTCAATGCGTCCGGCAACATCTCCCTGTCCGCCGGGGCCGGCGACGATGCGTCGGTACTCGTCAGCGCCACGGGCGCCGGAGTCCAGTCGTTCTATGCCAACGGCAACTTTGCGCTCAACGGCGGCGGGATATCGGCGACCACGGCGAATGCCGCCGTCCTCGTCCTGAAGGCGGGCAGCAACACCCAGACGCTGGATGCGGGCGGCGCGATCACGCTGGCCGGCGGCGACGGCGACGGCGGATCGGTGACGGTGCGCAACACGGGCTCGGGAAACCAGGTGCTCGGAGACAATTATTGCTGTTCCAATCCCACCGACAGCCTGAGCCTTGCGGGTGGCGATGGACTGGACAGCTACGCCCTGATCGAGAACGCCGGTGCCGGACGCCAGTTCATCCAGCCCGTCGTGTCCCTGTCCCTGGCCGGCGGCGCCGGCAACGGCGCCTACGCGCGCATCCACAATGCCAATGCCACCAGCGCGTCGACCAGCGTCTCCAACGGACCCCAGATTATCGGCTACAGCAACACCTACGACTGCTGCTCCGGCGACCAGATCGACACGATGTCCCTCGTGGCGGGCTCCGGCACCGGGGCCTATGCGGAGATCAGTTCGGCCGGCTCCCAGCGCCTGGCCTTCGGTACCAGCATCACCATCGCCGGCGGCAGCGGGGACGGTGCCTTCGGTCGCGTGACCGCGAAGGCCCAGGACCTGAGGACCGGGAATTTCGTCCTGACGGCCGGGACGGGGAACGGTGCCGACGCAAGCATCGTGGCCTCCGGCACGGAGGCGGATCGCACGGCGGGTTCCTCCGCCCTGCAATCCCTCGATCCGGGCACCGTGACCATGACGGCGGGCGGCACGGCCGGCGCCAACGCGGCCGCCGCGTACATCACCTCCGGCGGCACCCAGCGGATCACCGCCAGCACGACGCAGATGACGGGTGGCGCGGGGCCGGATTCCTTCGTGCGCATCGCCGCGGCCGGCAACCAGAACCTGTCCTTCGGCAACCTGACCCTGCAGGGCGGCACGGGCGCCAACACCCGGGCGGCGATCGAGTCCCAGTCCGGCGGCCAAAGCATTTCCGCCTCGACCACGCAGTTGCTGGGCGGCACCGGGTTGGCCGGCGTCGGCCAGGATGCCGGCGCGCTGGTCATCAACAACGCCGGCGCCCAGACCCTGAACCTGGGCAACCTGACCATCCGCAGCGGGGCCGATTTCGCGCCCGCCGGCATCGCGAACCTCGGCACCACCCAGTCGGTCAGCGCGGGCGCGGTGACCATCGGCACCACCGCCGGAGCCAATGGCGTTGCGTCCTCGCCGCTGGGCGGCAACAACACGGCCGCCATCGGCAATCTGGGCGGCGGCAGCCAGAGCCTCAACACGAGCAGCATCACCATCGACAACCAGCAGGGCAACGGCGACATCGGCATTTTCAGCAACACGACCCAGACCGTCTCCACGGGGACCGTCACGGTGAACAACGCCACCGCGAGCGGCATCGCCCGCATCGACTCGGCGGGGACGCAGGGCTTCTCCGCCGGCAACGTCACCGTGACGTCCGCCGGCGCGGCCGGCGAGGCCCGCATCACCGCCGCGGGCACCCAGACCTTCAGCGATTCCGGCCTGATGACCGTGCAGGTGACCGCCGGCGCCGGCACCGCCCGGGTGTCCACCAGCACCGGCGCCCAGACCATCACCAGCAGCGGCGGCCTGCGCGTCCAGGCCACCGGGGGCTCGGGGACGGCCCGGGTGACGGCGCCCGCGGGCCAG
>DAOLKI010000258.1:0-4423 GCA_035331665.1 Rhodocyclaceae bacterium | reverse complement strand
GGCTACGTCAAGCGCCAGCCCCTGGACGACTACCGGACCCAGAAGCGGGGCGGCCGCGGCAAGAAGGCGGCGGACATCAAGGAAGACGATTTCGTGGACCGGCTGTTCATCGCCAATACCCACGACTACATCCTCTGCTTCTCGAACCGCGGCCGGGTCTACTGGCTGAAGGTCTACGAGGTGCCCGAGGGTACCCGCGGCTCGCGGGGCAAGCCGATCGTCAATCTCTTCCCGCTGGAGGAGAACGAGAAGATCACCGCCGTGCTGCCGGTCAAGGAGTTCGACGAGAATCATTTCGTGTTCATGGCCACGGCCATGGGCACGGTCAAGAAGACTCCGCTGACCGAGTTCTCCAATCCGCGCAAGGCCGGCATCATCGCCGTGGGCCTGGACGATGGGGACTACCTGATCGGCGTCGCCATCACCGACGGCCAATGCGACGTCATGCTCTTCTCGGACGCCGGCAAGGCGGTGCGCTTCGAGGAGGGCGACGTGCGTCCCATGGGCCGTGCGGCCCGCGGCGTGCGCGGCATGATGCTGGAGGACGACCAGAGCGTGATCTGCATGCTGGTCGCCCAGGGCGAGGAATTCAACGTGCTGACCGCCACCGAGAACGGCTTCGGCAAGCGCACGCCCATCGCCGAGTACACGAAGCACGGCCGCGGCACCAAGGGCATGATCGCCATCGCCACCTCGGAGCGCAACGGCAAGGTGGTGGGTGCCGTCCTGGTGCAGCCCGAGGACGAGGTGATGCTGATCTCCACCGGCGGGGTCATGATCCGCACCAAGGTCCAGCAGGTCCGCGAGACCGGGCGATCCGCCCAGGGCGTGACCCTGATTTCCCTCGATGACGGCACCCGACTCGCCGGCATCGAAAAAGTCATCGAAACCGACGAAGAGGAGTAATCGTATGGCCCGAGTGTTCAATTTCAGCGCCGGTCCCGCGGCGCTGCCCGAAGAAGTCCTGAAGCAGGCCGCCGAGGAGATGCTCGACTGGCGCGGTTCCGGCCAGTCGGTCATGGAAATGAGCCACCGCGGCAAGGAATTCATCGGCATCGCGGAGGCCGCCGAGGCCGATCTGCGGGAACTGATGGGCATCCCGTCCAACTACAAGGTGCTGTTCCTGCAGGGCGGCGCCACGCTGCAGTTCGAGATGATCCCCATCAACCTGCTGCGCGGCAAGGCAGGCGCCGACTACATCCACACCGGCGAATGGGCCAAGAAGGCGATCAAGGAAGCGAAGACCTTCTGCCACGTCAACGTGGCCGCCAGCGCCGAGGACAAGAGCTTCACCTACGCCCCGGCGCAGGCCGACTGGAAGCTGGACAAGGACGCGGCCTACGTCCATTACACCGCCAACGAGACCATCGGCGGCGTGGAATTCCACTGGACGCCGGACACGGGCGACGTGCCCCTGGTCTGCGACATGTCGTCGAACATCCTGTCCAAGCCGGTGGATGTGTCCAGGTACGGCCTGATCTATGCCGGCGCCCAGAAGAACATCGGCCCCGCCGGGCTCACCATCGTCATCGTGCGCGACGACCTGATCGGCAAGGCGCAGCCCACGCCGCCCACCATGCTGGACTACAAGATCCACGCCGAGGCGGATTCCATGTACAACACGCCGCCGACCTATGCGATCTACATCGCCGGCCTCGTCTTCCAGCTGCTCAAGCGGAATGGCGGCCTGGCCGCGGCGGAGGCGCGCAACTCGGAAAAGGCGGGGATCCTCTACGATTACCTCGATTCCACGGATTTCTACCGCAATCCCGTTGCCAAAGCCGACCGCTCGCGGATGAACGTGCCCTTCACGCTGAAGGATGCCGCCTTCGACGACGAGTTCCTCAAGGGCGCCAAGTCCCGCGGCATGGTCCAGTTGAAGGGCCACCGCTCGGTGGGCGGCATGCGGGCCTCCATCTACAACGCCATGCCCGTCGAAGGCGTCAAGGCGCTGGTGGAGTACATGAAGGAATTCGCCGCTTCCAAGGGGTGAGACCATGGCCGACCAATTCCAGATCCTGATCCTCAACGCCATCTCCGCCACGGGCCTGAAGCGCCTGCCCGCCGAGCGCTACGTCACCGGCAAGGAGATCGCCAGGCCCGACGCCATCCTGGTCCGTTCGGCCGACATGCACAGCATGGACATCCCGAAGAGCGTGCTGGCCATCGGCCGCGCCGGCTCGGGCACCAACAACATCCCGGTCAAGGCCATGTCGGCCCGCGGCGTGCCCGTCTTCAACGCCCCCGGCGCCAACGCCAATGCGGTCAAGGAACTCGTGCTGGCCGGCATGCTGATGGCGGCGCGCAACATCGGCGGCGCCATGAAGTTCGTCTCCGGCCTGGATCCTGCCGACGCCGAGATGGAGAAGAAGGTCGAGGGCGGCAAGAAGACCTATGCCGGTTTCGAACTCGCCGGGCATACGCTGGGCGTGATCGGCCTGGGCAAGATCGGCTGCCTGGTGGCCGATGCCGCCATCAAGCTGGGCATGCACGTGATCGGCTACGATCCGGAGATCACCGTGGATGCGGCCTGGAGCTTGCCCTCCCAGGTGAAGAAGGCCAACGGCCTGAGCGACGTGCTGAAGCACGCCGACTTCCTGACCCTGCACGTGCCCCTGGTGGACGCGACGCGCAAGATGATCAACGGCAAGTCGCTGGAGACCATGAAGCACGGCGCCGTGCTGCTCAACTTCGCCCGCGAGGGCGTCGTGGAGGAGGCTGCGGTGCTGGCTGCCCTGGAGGCCAGGAAGCTGTCGACCTACGTCTGCGACTTCCCCAGCGCCCACGTCAACAGCCATCCGAAGGTCATCGCCCTGCCGCACCTGGGGGCCTCCACGGCGGAAGCCGAGGAGAACTGCGCCGCCATGGTCGCCGACCAGGTCCGCGATTTCCTGCAGGACGGCAACATCCAGAACGCGGTGAACTTTCCCAACGTGGTCATGCCGCGGGAATCGGGCTTCCGCATCGCCATCGCCAACGCCAACGTGCCCAACATGGTGGGCCAGATCTCGACCGCCATGGCCGAGGCCAAGCTCAACATCCACAACATGATGAACAAGTCGAAGGGCGACGTGGCCTACACGCTGGTGGACGTGGATAGCAAGGTGCCGAAGAAGGTGATCGACGCCATCGCGAAGATCGAGGGCGTCCTGCACGTGCGTTACCTGCCGGTGGAAGGCTGACACCGGCGAGGGCGGCTTCCCCGGTGCGTTCCGACCGGGGCGCCGCCCGCGATTTTGGACCCCCTGGCAGCATGATGCGCAGGCGTGCTTCACTCTGTCAGGGGTTCTTGGTACGGGGGTGGGATGGCTGACGAGAAGGAAGAACTGGGGCGGCTCCGCGAGGGCATCGACCGCATCGACGACCAGGTCCTGCGCCTGATCAGCGAGCGGGCGCAACTCGCCCATCGGATCGGCGAGATCAAGAAGGGGAATATCTACCGGCCTGAGCGGGAAGCCCAGGTCCTGCGCCGCCTGGCCGGGGACAACCCCGGTCCCCTGTCCGAGGGCGCGGTGCGCCAGATCTTCCGCGAAATCATGTCGGCCTGCCTGGCCCTGGAACAGCCGCTGCGGGTGGCCTACCTGGGGCCCGCCGGCACCTTCTCGGAAACCGCGGCCAAGAAACATTTCGGCTCCGGGCCGACGCTGACCGCCTGCGGTGCCATCGACGACGTCTTCCGGGCGGTCGAATCGGGCAATGCCGACTATGCCGTGGTGCCGGTGGAGAACTCCACCGAAGGCGCCGTGGGCCGCACGCTGGACCTCATGCTCTCCTCGCCCCTGAAGGTCTGCGGGGAGGTGAACCTGCGCATCCAGCAGAATCTGCTCTCCAAGGCGGACGACATGCGGCAGGTCAAGCGCCTCTACTCGCACGCCCAGTCCCTGGCCCAGTGCCACGAATGGCTGAACCGCAACCTGGCGGCCCTGCCGCGGGTGCCGGTGGCCAGCAATGCCGAGGCCGCCCGCATGGCCGCCGAGGACCCGGAATCCTGTGCCATCGCCGGCGAGGCGGCAGCCCAGCTCTACGGGCTGCACATCCTGGCCGCCAGCATCGAGGACGACCCCAACAACACCACGCGCTTCCTGGTGCTGGCCGGGCACGACGCCGGCCCATCGGGCTGCGACAAGACCTCCTTCGTCTGTTCCGCCCAGAACAAGCCCGGCGCCGTCCACGACCTGCTGGTGCCGCTGTCCGCCCACAAGGTGTCCATGAGCCGCTTCGAGTCCCGTCCGGCGCGGGGTTTCGGGGGCAGTCGCTGGGAGTATGTATTCTTCATTGACGTGGAAGGCCACCGGGAGGAGCCGGAAGTGGCGGCCGCCCTGGAGGAACTTCGGTCGCGTGCCGGTTTCCTGAAGGAGCTCGGCTCCTACCCCCGTGCCGACCGGTAGATGGCCCCCCACCCCCTAGCCCCCGCCCCGGGGCG
>DAOLKI010000257.1:0-4470 GCA_035331665.1 Rhodocyclaceae bacterium | reverse complement strand
GATAGCGGCCGGCGTCGCGGTCATGGACGTAGGGCACCCCCATGCGGTCGCGCAGGTAGGCCAAGTCGCGAAACACCGTGGCCCGCTTAACCTGGAGATCGTCCATCAATTCCGACAGGCTGACGCCGCCGCGCCGCTTGAGCAGCCGCTGTATCTTGACGAAGCGCTCGCTACGTTCCATGCCCTCCCCCGCATGCCAGCGTTGTATTGCCGGGATCATAGCACCGGGCTTACTCACCAAGGGTAGAGGGCGACTGCGCCGGAGAGCAGCAGGGTATAGAAGACGAGGCGGTCGAGCTGGTCGGCGGGGGTCATGGGTTTCTCCTGGTGGGTCAATGGGGAGAGTCTGCCGGCCGTGAGTCTCAGGAGGTGAGACTGGAAATTTTTCAACCGAATTTTTTTCGGGAACGGGGCAAGGCACGCGTGGCCCACGTAGACGCGGCCTATCCTGAACTTGCGCTGCGCGCGGGTCTGCCCCTGGCGACGCTGGATGCGGCGCCGCGCAATGCCTTCTTGGCGATGGGAGCCGCTCTCTTTTCATCGCCGCACCGCGTATAGTTGTCGGTTTCCCCGCCGTCCCCCGCTTCGCCATGGAAGAAATCCGCATCCGCGGTGCCCGCACCCACAATCTCAAGAACATCAACCTCGACCTGCCCCGGGACAAGCTCATCGTCATCACCGGGCTTTCGGGTTCCGGCAAGTCGTCGCTGGCCTTCGACACCCTCTACGCCGAGGGGCAGCGTCGCTATGTGGAATCCCTCTCGGCCTACGCCCGCCAGTTCCTGCAATTGATGGAAAAGCCGGACGTGGACCTCATCGAGGGCCTGTCGCCGGCCATTTCCATCGAGCAGAAGGCCACCAGCCACAACCCGCGCTCCACCGTGGGCACGGTCACCGAAATCCACGATTACCTGCGGCTCCTCTTCGCCCGGGCCGGCACGCCCTACTGCCCGGAGCACGGCCAGGCGCTGGAGGCGCAGACGGTCTCCCAGATGGTCGATCACGTCCTGGCGCTCCCGGAAGACACCCGGCTGATGATCCTCGCCCCCGTGGTGGCCGCGCGCAAGGGCGAACAGCTGGACCTCTTCGCCGAGCTGCGGGCGCAGGGCTTCGCCCGGGTGCGGGTGGACGGCGCGGTCTATGAAATCGACGCCGTGCCCAAGCTCCACAAGATGCAGAAGCACGACGTCGATGTGGTGGTCGATCGACTGAAAGTGCGCGAAGACATGCGCCAGCGCCTGGCCGAATCTTTCGAGACGGCGCTGCGCCACGCCGACGGCCGGGCCATCGCCCTGGAGATGGAAAGCGGGAACGAACATCTCTTCTCCGCCAAGTTCGCCTGCCCGGTCTGTTCCTATTCCTTGCAGGAGCTGGAACCGCGGCTTTTTTCCTTCAACAATCCCATGGGCGCCTGTCCCCGCTGCGACGGCCTGGGGGTGATCCAGTTCTTCGACCCCAAGCGGGTCGTCGCCCACGCGGAACTGTCGCTGGCGGCCGGCGCCATCCGCGGCTGGGACAAGCGCAACCAGTTCTATTTCCAGATGCTGTCCTCGCTGGCAGCCCATTTCGATTTCGACATCGAAACGCCCTTCGAGCGTTTGCCGGAGACGGTCCAGAAGGTGGTGCTCTATGGCTCCGGCCGCGAGGTGCTGCCCTTCCAGTACCTGAACGAGCGGGGTCGCCTGGTCACCCGCGAACACAGCTTCGAGGGCATCGTCCACAACCTGGAGCGGCGCTACAAGGAAACCGATTCGGTAGCGGTGCGGGAAGAACTGGCGAAATTCATCAGCAATACCACCTGTCCCCATTGCGCCGGCACCCGGCTGCGCACGGAGGCCCGCCACGTGCGGGTGGGGGCCAAGACCCTGCATGAAATCAGCCGCCTGCCCCTGGGGGAGGCCCGCAATTACTTCAATCTGCTGCAACTGACCGGCCAGAAGGCGCAGGTGGCGGAGAAGATCCTCAAGGAGATCACCTCCCGCCTGTCCTTCCTCATCAACGTGGGGCTGGATTACCTGTGTCTGGAGCGTTCCGCCGAAACCCTCTCCGGCGGCGAGGCGCAGCGCATCCGCCTGGCCAGCCAGATCGGTTCGGGCCTCACCGGCGTCATGTACGTCCTGGACGAACCCTCCATCGGCCTGCACCAGCGGGACAACGCCCGCCTCCTGCAAACCCTCCAGCAATTGCGCGACATCGGCAATACCGTGATCGTCGTCGAACACGACGAGGAGGCCATCCGGATCGCCGATTACGTGGTGGACATCGGCCCCGGCGCCGGCGTCCACGGCGGAGCGATCGTCGCCGAAGGGGAACCGGACGAGGTGGCCGCCCATCCGCAGTCGCTGACCGGCGCCTACCTCTCGGGCAAGAAGGCCATCGCCGTGCCCAGGGAGCGCCGCAGCCCCAATCCGCTCAAACAGCTCAAGGTCGTCGGCGCCCGGGGCAACAATCTGCAGGATGTCACCCTGGAACTGCCGGTGGGACTATTCACCTGCATCACCGGGGTTTCCGGTTCGGGCAAATCCACCCTCATCAACGACACGCTCTATGCGGCCGCCGCCAAGCACCTCTACGGCTCTACCGCCGAACCCGCAGCCCATGAGGAAATCGAAGGCCTGGACCTGTTCGACAAGGTGATCAACGTGGACCAGTCGCCCATCGGGCGCACCCCGCGCTCCAACCCGGCCACCTACACCGGACTCCTCACCCCCATCCGCGACCTCTTTTCCGGCGTGCCGGAAGCCCGCGCCCGCGGTTACGGACCAGGACGCTTCTCGTTCAACGTCAAGGGCGGGCGCTGCGAAGCCTGCCAGGGCGACGGCATGATCAAGGTCGAGATGCACTTCCTGCCCGACATCTTCGTCCCCTGCGACGTCTGCCACGGCAAGCGCTACAACCGGGAAACCCTGGAAATCCAGTACAAGGGCAAGAACATTCACGAAATCCTGGAAATGACCGTCGAGCAGGCCCGGGAATTCTTCGACGCCGTCCCGGTCGTCGCGCGCAAGCTGCAAACCCTGGTGGACGTGGGACTCTCCTACATCACCCTGGGCCAGAGCGCGACCACCCTTTCCGGCGGCGAGGCGCAACGGGTCAAACTGGCCCTGGAACTCTCCAAGCGCGACACCGGCCGCACCCTGTACATCCTGGACGAGCCCACCACCGGACTGCACTTCGCCGATATCGAACTGCTGCTCACCGTCCTCCATCGCCTCGCCGACCATGGCAATACGGTGGTGGTGATCGAGCACAATCTGGACGTGATCAAGACGGCGGACTGGCTGGTGGACCTCGGTCCCGAAGGCGGCGACGGCGGCGGGCGCATCCTGGTCACCGGCACGCCGGAAACCGTCGCCCAGGCAGCGACCAGCCACACCGGGCGCTTCCTGGCGCCCCTCCTCGAACGCCGCTGAACCCGCCGTGGTGCTTGCCCTCTGCGCCACCGCCCGCCTCGCCGAGGCCCTGCGCAAGCGGATTCCGCCCGACGCGGGCGCCACCTGGCCGACCCCGGCCGCCCTCACCCTGGGCGCCTGGCTGGGTCGCCTGCTGGAAGATGCGCTCCTGCAGGGCGCCTGCGCCCCGGTCAAGCTCCTCGACGCCGCCTGCGAGCGGCTCTTGTGGGAGCAGGTCATTGCCGACGCCCTGCCCGCCGACGCGCTCCCCCTCTTCGACCTGGCCGGCCTCGCAGCCGCCGCCCAGGAGGCCCACGCCCTCTGCCTTGCCTGGGATCTGGACCCGGCCGCCGCGGCCCTGGGCGACGAAGCCCGCCTCTTCCTCGCCTGGCGGCGGGAATTCGCCCGGCGCACGAAGGCCCGGGGCTGGACCGAGACCGCCCGTCTGCCGGGTATCGTCTGCGGGCTGATCGAATCCGGCGCCATCGCCCTGCCCGAAGCCATCGCCTTTACCGGCTTCGACCGCTACACCCCTCAGGAAACCCGCCTGCGTCGCGCCCTCGCCGCCCGGGGCGTGGCCGTGACCGAAACGACCGCCGAATCGGCACCCGCCGTCGCCCAGACGCTGGCCTGCAACGACGCCGACGCCGAAGTGCGCGCCGTCGCGGCCTGGGCCCGGGATCGCCTCGCCGCCCATCCCGGCGCCCGGCTGGGCGTCGTCGTCCCCGATCTGGCAACCCGCCGGGATGCTCTGGCCTTCGCCCTCGACGACCTCCTGCACCCGGAAGCCGTCTATCCGGGTGCCGAGGCCACCCCCCGGATCTACAACTTTTCCCTCGGCCGCCCCCTGGCCGGGGAACCCCTGGTCGCCGCCGCCTTCGATCTGCTCGCCCTGGGTGTCGCGCATCGCCACGAATGGGCCGCGTTCTCCGCCCTGTTGCGCTCGCCCTTCTGGTCGGCCGGGCAGAGCGAGGCTGACGCCCGGGCTCGCATCGACGCAGCCCTGCGCGACGAGTTGGAATTCTTCACCGACCTGCCGGCGGTGATCGCGGCGGTCAAGCGCCTCTACGGCTGCAAG
>DAOLKI010000256.1:0-4478 GCA_035331665.1 Rhodocyclaceae bacterium | reverse complement strand
TCCTCGTCACCGGCCTTCAGGGCCTTGGCGGGCCGGGCGCGGGCCGCCGACAAGGCGGGGGCAAGGCTGCCCGCGAGGGATGCCGCCATGCCGAGCACGGCGAAGCCCGCCACCGCCGACGGGCTCACCGCCAGGGGCGGTGTGATGGCATGGAAATAGCCGCCGCCCAGGTCGCCGCCGAGCAGGCGCAGGGCGAGCGCCGCAATCGCCACGCCGCCGGCGACGCCGGCGATCGACCCGGCCAGGCCGAGGACGGCCCCCTCGACCAGCACGAGCCCCAACAACTGGCCGCGCGTGAATCCGAGCACGCGCAGCAGCGCGAGTTGCGAGCGCCGCCGCAACAGGGACAGCACCTGGGTCGAGAAGACCAGGAAGGCGCCGGTGAACAGCGCCACCAGGGCCAGGACGCTCAGGTTGACCCGGTAGGCCCTGGACACGTTGGCACTGCGTTCGCCCGTCTCGGCAGGGGTCTCGAAGCGGGCTCCCGCCGGAATCCGATCCGCCCAACGGGCACGCAGCGCTCCGGGGTCGGCTCCGGGGCGCAGGCGCAGGTCGATGCGCGACAGCATGCCGACATGATCGAGCATCCATTGCGCGCCGGCGATGTCCATCACGCCGAGCCGCCGGCCGGCGCCGACGGCGGGCAGCGTGCCGGCGACGCGCAGTTCCCGCGTCCCGACCCCCACCTGCACCGGGAGCCGCTCACCCGGCGACACACCCAGCGACTCGAGGGCCGCCGTCGACAGCAATATGACGTCGGGTTCAAGCAGGGCGAGCCCCGCCGCACCTTGCCCCTGCGCATCGGGTCGCGCCAGGAGTTGCGGTGCCAGGGCCGCCGCCCGGAAGGGGTCGAGACCCAGCACGGTCAGCGGTTCCCTTCTCCCCGGCAGGTTGACGCGCAACTCCAGCTGGGGGCTGGCGGCCGCCACGTCGGGGTCCGTGGCCAATCGGGGATAGAACTCCTCCGGCAGACGGCCGCGCAGGCTCAGGTCGGCCTGGCCCGCCAGGGTGGCCACCGCCCGCGAGAACTCGCCCACCGCCGACTGGTTGATCAGGTGGATGGCGAGTCCGAGGGCGGTTCCGACGGCGATGGCCAGCGCCGCGACCAGGCTGCGGCCGGGTTGCGCGCGCAGGGCGGACCACGCGAGGGCCGCCGCGAGCTGCGCAGACCTCACGCCGGCACCAGGCCGTCCGCGGTAAGGCGGAGCACCCGGTCCGCGCTGGCGGCGGCAAGGGCGGAATGGGTGACGAGGATGCCTCCCGCGCCGGTCGCCCGGACCTGGTCGCGCAGCAGCCGCAGGACGGTGGACGCGGTCACCGGGTCCAGGTTGCCGGTCGGCTCGTCGGCGAGCAACAGGGCGGGGCGGTGCACCAGCGCCCGGGCGATGGCCACCCGCTGGAGTTCGCCGCCGGAGAGTTCCCGCGGCTTGCGGTGCATCTTCCCCGCCAGGCCGACCGCCGCCAGCATGCTTTCCGCATCCTGGCCGGGCAGGCCGTTCAAGGCCAGCGGCAAGGCCACGTTCTGCAGCACCGTGAGCTGGGGCAGCACGTGGAAGGCCTGGAACACGAACCCGATGCGGCGCCGGCGCAGCAACGTCGCCGCGTCGTCGCCCAACCCGGCCAGCGGAATGCCGCAGACCTCCACGGTGCCTTCGTCCGGGACGTCGAGGCCCGCGACCAGGTTGAGCAGCGTGGACTTCCCGACGCCGGATTCCCCGATCACGGCCACGTACTCGCCGGCGCCGAGTTCGAATTGCAGACCACGCATCACCGCGGCCGCGCCGGGAAAGGCCTTGGTGACCCCGCGCAGGCGGACGACGGGATCCGGAGGTGGAGACTTTGTCATCACGGACGCAAGGTTAGCGCAAGCGGAACAAGGCGTCGGGCTCGACGGAGGCCGCCTGCCGCCGTGCGCCATTTCACGGCGCCACGGACGACGGTCTGCGCGGGCGTGAATTCCTTCCGCGCGTAGTCCGAACGGACTATTGGTCGGGGAGCCGTTCGACGGAACACTGCGCGCCAGGCACGCAGCAGAAGCGTCGGAAACCAGGCAAGGGCGGTTTCGCGGGTGCCAGACGGATCGGCGAAACAGGGCCTCGAGCCATGCCGGACCGCCCGAATATGCATTACTGATCAGGAGTCATGAACGTGAGAAATGCCTTCAAGAAATCCGCCGTCGCCATCCTCGCGGCCATCGCCGCAGCCGGGGCCACGGCCGGACCGGCGGACATCCAGGTCACGCAGAATCTCGGCGTGCTGGCCACCGACGTGGTCATCGGCGACGACGGGCTGGCCGGCGGCAAGACCTTCGACGAGTTCTTCCAGTTCACGCTGCCGGACTCGGCGGCCGCGGCCTGGACGCTGACCGCCAGCGTGGCCGATGCCGTGGGCCTGAGCGCCCTGTCCAGCGACCTGTACTTCGGCGCCGTCAGCACGCTGTCGCATGGGGCCGGAGACCCGTCGCCGATCGCCAACGGACAGAGCTTCACCGACAGCAGCGACCCGGTATCGCCCACCTATTGGACCTTCGACCCGGGTACGCCGAACCTGGCCAATCTGGCCCCCGGCACCTACACGCTGGTCGTGTCTGGCCGCACGCTGGCCGACGGCGGGGCTTTCGGCGGCACCCTGAGCATTGCCGCCGTTCCGGAACCCGAAACCTATGCGATGTTCCTCGCCGGCCTCGGCATGCTCGGCGCCATCGCGCGTCGCCGCATGGGTGCCCTGGGTCAACTGACCACGGTCGCCTTGGCCGGCATTCGCTGAAGGAGGAAACGACATGAAACGACGTGTTCTTCCCGGCATCGTTCTGGGCCTTTGCATCACCGCCGGAGTGGCCCTGCCCGCCGGCGCGGCGACTGTCACGCGGGTGAAGGTGCTCGATTCCGTCGCGAGTCCGTTGCCGATACCGGGCAGCCTGCACATCGGTGACACCTTCGCCAAGGCGTCCACGCCGACGACCTTCGAGGAATTCTTCCAGTTCTACCTGCCCAAGGCGACGAAGGACAGCTGGAGCGTCACGGCGCTGAGCAAGTCCGGGCAGGCGGGCCTGTCGAGCCTGACCAGTGCCCTGTACCTCGGCCAGGTATCCAGCCACCCGCTTGGCGCGCCGCTGGAGGCGGGTCTCGCCATGCCGGGGTCCAAGCTGCCCCCCAACTACATCGGCAATTCCGGGGCGCTGATCACCCTGGCGCCGGGCTGGTACACCCTGGAGGTCCGCGGCACCACGCTGACCAAGGCCGGCGCCGACCTCGGCGGCAGCTTCGGGGGAACGCTGACCATCAGCCCCGTTCCGGAACCGGAAACCTACGCCCTGATGCTCTCCGGCCTGGGAGTCCTGGGGGCGGTGGCGCGCCGCCGCCGTTCCGCCGTCCGCTGAACCGCGCCTGCAAGCCATCGCGAACCCCGCTGCGGCGGGGTTCGCCATTTGTGGCGGGAGATTTCCGCTGCGGCCGCCGGATTCCCCCGTCGTGTCGTCACGCCGCCGCGCGGCAATGCGGCACGCCCCGAAGGCGCGATCCTTTGCGACGCCGGTCGCGTGTTCCGGGTCGCGTTCCAGCGCAACGGACCCGCCGGCGCCGCCCCACGGCGGGAAACCGGGAGGCGCGGGCCAGCCTCAGCCGACCGCGAGATCCAGGCTGACGGTCGGCGGCGCGTCCAGCGTCTTCTTGACGAGGCAGTTGCCGGCGTTCTTCAGCAATCCGGGCAGGTGTTCCGCCGGAAACGACGCCGGGACCCGCAGCTTCATCTGCACGTCGGTCAGGGCGTGCTTCGCATCGAAGGTGGGCTGCAGGTCCACCTCGATGCCGGCGTCCGGCAGGTTCCATTTCCGGCAGTAACGCTGCGCATAGTAGGCCGTGCAGGCCGCAATGCCGGCAAGGAAGACGTCGAAGGGCGACGGCGCGGAGTCCGCGCCGGTGGGCGCCGGCTGGTCGGTGGCCAGGGAGAACTTGCCGTCGATCAGCGTGTCGACCCGGGCGCCGTCCAGGACACGGGAAGTGATCATGGAGTAGGCCTCTCGTAGATTAGAGTTTCCTAATATAGCATGAGTCCCGGGGCCGCGAAAGCCGCGCGGGCACGCCTGTCCCTGGGTTCCGGCGGGCGTGCTGCCCGGGCCGTTTTTTCCCGCTCGGCCTCCGGGGTCCTCTCCGGCGCGCACTGCGTCACGGAATGCTGCATTGCGCAATCCGATCGGCTAAGCATTTGTGAAAAAAGGGCGTTAATTAGAGTCGCAATGCAACAAAATGGAAAACGGAGAGAGGTAGTATTGGAGCCGGAAGGAAGAGGCACCATGTCGGAACGAATTGGAAAATACGAAACTCTGAAGATCATCAAGGAATTCGAGGGCGTGTTGATCGAGTTGTACGGGGTCAATATGCGCGACGCGGGCATCACCCGTTTCGAGGCCCTCATGGCGGTCGATGAGTGCCGCGACGTGCGGCAGGCCGCGCGCAACATCGGGGAACGCCGCGGATTTC
>DAOLKI010000255.1:0-4486 GCA_035331665.1 Rhodocyclaceae bacterium | reverse complement strand
TGTTCTCATTCGGGCGACGTGTGCGCCGGGCCCAGCTCGAAGCCGACGATCAGCGCCACCCAGGCGACTCCTAGGGTCTGTTCTCATTCAGTCGGCGGGTGCGTTGCCGTCAGATGCGGATGATCGCGCGCAGCGCGGCGAAGCGAAGGGCGGCTCCCCTTCGCGAGACTCGCGACAAAGCGAGCGCTGCATCTGACGACAACCCGAAGGGCTGGGTCCTGGCGGGTCGCACGCCGGTGTTGCTCCCTGCTCATGTGGAACGACCACAGCGCGTCGATCGCGCCTGGGCCTGCCACCCGCCAGGGCCCAGCGCACGCGTCGCCTGAACGAAAACAGACCCTAGGGCGAGCCACCGGCCGCGGCCCCGGGCGCCGATCCAGCCCACGCACAGCCACGTGATGGCGAAGATGATGGCGATGCCGCTGAAAACGGCCAGCCGCCGGGCGGGAAGATCGCCGAGGACCGGTTGCAGGAACAGGACCCGCAGGGTCCCGTGGATCCTTTTCGGCGGCGGCGATCAGCAGCCAGACGGCGAGGGCCCGTCCCCAGACGTCTGCCACCGCGCCATGCCTCAGGCCGCGGCGAGGACGGCGGCCAGCGCCAGGGCGGCCGGCAGGGCCTGCACGAACAGGATCCTGCGGCTCGCCGTGGCGGCCCCGAAGACCCCGGCCACGATCACGCAGGCCAGGAAGAATATCTTCACCGGCGTCCCGGCCGCCCCCTGGACGAGGCCCCAGACCAGTCCGGCGGCCAGGAAGCCGTTGTAGAGCCCCTGGTTGGCGGCGAGGGTCTTCGAGGCCTTGGCGAACTCGGGGTCCAGGCCAAACGCCCGTATGCCCTTGGGCTTGTCCCAGTAGAACATCTCGAGGACCAGGAAATAGGCATGCAGCAGGGCCACCAGGGCGGTGAGCACGTTCGCGGCGATGGTCATGGCGTCGTCCTTTCCGGGAGGAGCGGCGTCGCCGCCCGACGGGGGGAGCTTACCGGCTTTTCATCTCGGGCGGCGTTCGGCCCGAAGGTCCCGGATCATGGTCGCCATGCGCTCCGGCGTCGTGCCCGGAGGAAAGAAGGCGACGTAGCGCCCTTCCTCGTCGAGCAGGTAGATGAACGCACTGTGGTCGATCAGGTAGGGGGCGCCGTCCGCCGGCCGGACCGTCTCGTAGAACACCTTGTAGGCATCGGCCACGGCCCGCGTGTCCTCGGGGCTTCCACGCAGCGCCAGGAAGCGCGGATCGAAGGAAGCCACGTAGGGCCCGAGCACCTCCGGCCGGTCGCGCTCCGGGTCCAGCGTGATCATCACCGGCTGCAGGCGGTCGGCGTCCGGACCCATCAGGCGCAGCAGGCGCGCGATGGCCAGCAGGTCCGTGGGGCAGACGTCGGGGCAGTAGGTGTAGCCGAAGTAAAGCAGCACGGAGCGGCCGCGCAGGTCGGCCAGCGCAACCCGGCGCCCGTCGGGGTCCTGCAGCGCGAAGGGCCCGCCGATGGGCCCCTTGCCCGCCATCAGTTCGTTCATCAGCCGGGCGGCGTCCGTGCGCCCGGCCTCCTGCGCGTGCGTCGCCGCCGCGGCGCACGCTATGGCGATCCCAAGCGCCAGGAGGGCGCGGCGTGCGCGCCCCCGCCCGTGCCCGGCCAGTTCAGGCTCCGAACGCGAATTCGGTGCCCGTGGTCGAGGTCACCAGCCGGTCGGCCAGCATCTCGCGCATCGTCGTCACGAAACCGGGACCGGAACAGTGCAGCGGGATCACCACGTCCGGATCGAGGGCCTTCAGTTCGGCCACGGTGCGTTTCAGGTAGTCGTCGTCGGCCGGGAAGAGGTGGAAGCCGCCGAGGACGGCATGGACCTTTTTCACGCCGGAAACTTCCTGGGCCTGCAACACCGTGTTCACGATGCCCGCGTGGCCGCAGGAAGAGATCACCACCAGGCCCCGGTCCTTGAGGTTGAAGCAGGTGCCATGCTCGTGCACGTGCTCGTCGGCCACGAACTGCCCTTTCGCCTTGTCGTTCGCCGCGGGCATGTCGCAGCCGATGCCTTCCTTCACGCTGTATTCCACCAGGGTATTCGGCAGCACCCGCTCGAAGCTGCGCCGGGAGATCGATCCCGTCGTGAAGGCGTGGCCGCCGACCACCGTCGGTTTCTCGCAGTACACGATCTTCACGTTCAGCGCCGCCAGGTCCCGGCGGTCGAGCACACCCCAGTCGGCGAAATGGCCCGGCGCGCCCGAGGCCGTCTTGCGGTTGCAGAAATTGTCCTCGCCGCCCACGTAGAGGGTCAGGTCGGCCGGCAGGCGGGCGCGGTTCTTCTGCAGGAAGCCGATCAGGCCGCCGAAGTGGTCGTAGTGCCCGTGGCTGAGGACGAGGTTCTGGACGCGGCCCGCATCCACCCCCATGATTTCCATGTTGTTGAGCAGCGCGTCCGGCGTGTAGCCGTAGTCGAGCATCGTGCTGCGCACCTGGTCGCCGGAGCGGGACTCCAGGGCCAGGGCGAGGCCCCACTCGTTGTGGATGGCCTTGCGGAAGTCCTTGGAGGAGATGAAGCCCGTGCGCTTCACCTTCACCCACTTGTTGTTGCCGGGCCGCGGCGTGTCGTAGCTCGAGTCGGTGAGGACGCGGATGGTCAGGGCGTCCACCGTCGGCACCGGGCTGCCGGAGAGCAGGTTGGCGAGGGAGGATCGGGCGAGGCCCAGTTGGGCCATGACGGCGGCGGAACCGAGCAGGAAATGGCGGCGATCGAGCGTTGTTTTCATTTTCTCTCTCCTGGGATGATGGGGCGGAAGGCGGCTCCCTCAATGGCCGGCGCGGGTCCGCAGGCGCCGGCCGAGCAGCGCCAGGCCGCCGGCCAGCAAGGCCCAGGTCTCGGGCTCCGGAACCACCGGCGCGAGGGGCGTCAGCGTCACGGCGCCGTCGGGCAGCGCGCCGTAATCGACGGTGAGCACGTAGTTGTCCAGTCCGGCGCCGGGCAGGTAGTCGAGGGTCGAGGGCGCGAGCTGGTAGGTGACGCCCGGCGTGATGGCAAAGGAGAACAGGGAAACGGTCGCGCCCGGCGTCGCGCTCGACACGATCTGCAGCGATTCGCCATACACGTCGATCGCCCCTCCCTGCCACTGGTAGGTGGGCACGACCACATGGTCCCAGTTGGCCAGCCAGGGCAGCATTTTCGGCCCGGCGGTCAGCGATACCGTGACGGAACCGGCCGTCGTCGTGGTCAGGTTGAAGGCGTCGTAGAAGAAATTGCCGGTGAAGTCGAGGGCCAGCGAATCGGCGGTGGAGATGGACCCGTTAACGACGATGGTGCCGGCGGCGGCATGGGCGGACAGGACGGTGCCGACAATGGCGACGGCGGTGCGCAAGGCGGACATGACGGGCTCCAGGAAGTTGGTCGGGGTGCGGCGCGGCCGAACGGATAAGCCCCCGTCAATGACCTTCGGCGCCGCTCAACTACTATGAACCAACATATTTAGGATTTCAAGCTTTTGCGCGACGCGCCGGAACCGGCTGGCGATCCGCCACCGGACGGATGCGTTCAGCCGCCGCGATCCCGCCCGTCAGCAGGCTTGCGCAGACCGGCGAACTCCTCCAGCGCCCGCCGGTATTCGGCCTGGGATTCCTCGCTGACCGGGGTGCCGCATTCGTAGCAGGCGCCGGTCATGCGGTCGAACCAGCGGCAGCCGCAGGCGTCGCAGGCCAGCTCGGGCGCGCCGGCCGGATTGAGGAAGATCACCGGCAGGCCCCCATGAAGGCGAAGCCGAGGGCCTCGAGCATTTCGTCGTAGCCCTTCGCCTCCAGGTCGCAGCGCCGGCGCAGCATGTAGCAGACGATGCGGCCGGAGCGGATGCCCGCCCGCAACACCTCGAACAGCCGGGCGTCCTCCGCCGCCCGGAGGCCGGCGAGGGCCTCGTCGTCGGCGGCCAGCACCATGTCGGCGGCGCAGCCCGCATAGCCGGCGAAGGGTTCGTCGCGCACCGCGACCCCGCCGTCGCCGGCCTCCCAGACCAGCATGGAGGTCGGCGCGCCGCGGGCGATCAGGCCGATGCGCGCCCCCGGGTCCAGCGGGGCGAACAGGGCGGCGTGGCATTCGGCGGCATCCCGCCAGGTGGCGGCGTCGGGCAGCATGTCAGAGCCGCACCCCGAGCCGGAATCCCTCCTGGATCGCCTGCTCCAGGCCGCGCGGGATCAGGGCGTCGCCGACGCCGTGCAGTTCGTCCACCATCCATTCGAACTCGTGGAACAGGTCGTGGGCCGGCTTGGCCGCGGCGGCCAGGATCACCGTGTCGGCGGGCAGGAAGCTTTCCTTGCCCTTGCCGTCCCGCACGTGGAGGCCCTCCGCCGTCACCTTCAGCGGCACCGTCGAGGTCAGGCAGGGAATGCCCAGTTCCTCGACCCAGGAGGCGTGGCGCCACTTGAAGGAGGGCTTCACGTCGCCGGCGATGCGCTTGTCCTTCTCCACCACCGTCACCTCGGCCCCGTGGTTCTTGCGCAGGGCCTCGGC
>DAOLKI010000254.1:0-4500 GCA_035331665.1 Rhodocyclaceae bacterium | reverse complement strand
GATGCGCTGGGTGGCGCGGGGGGAGCGGACTGGCTCGTCGGGCTCGCCGGAGACGACACGATCTCCGGCGGTGCCGGCAACGACACGCTCCTGGGCGGGTCCGGCGCGGACACGATGCTCGGTGGCGAGGGCAACGACCTGTTCGTCTTCTCGGCGGCCGGCGACTCGACGGCTGTTTCCCCGGACCGGATCACGGACTTCTCGGCCGGCGACCGGATCGAATTCACCGGGCTCAAGGGCATGCGTTGGGTCCCCACCGCCTACGGTGCCCAGGCGACGGTCGCCGAGACCGTCGCCGCCATCGAAGCCGATCCCTCCCTGAACAATGCGGTCGTGCAGTTCGTCTTCGGTAACAGCGATTACCTCTACCTGAAGGGCGCCGGGACCGGTGCGGGTTTCGCCGGAACCCTGGTCGGGATGCGCGGCACCGCTGCGCTGTCGGTGGGGCAGATCATCGGAGGCACGAGCAAGGCCTTCGCCAACACCGCGCCCACGGGAAGCGTGACGGTCACCGGCATGGCGATGCAGGGACAGGTGATGACCGCGAGTCAGGGTCTGTCGGATGTCGAAGGCATGGGCGCGGTCACGTGGCAGTGGCAGAGTTCCGCCAACGGAACCACCTGGACGAACATCGCGGGAGCGACCGGGGCGAATTTCACCCTCGGCACCGCCCAGGTGGGATTGAAGGTCCGGGCGGTGGCCGGCTATACGGACGGGATTGGAACGGCCGAGTCGGTGGCGAGTGCCGCGACCATCCCCGTCGTGCCGCCGATCGCGGTGACCGTCACCGACAACCTGCCCGGCGTGGCCAACGCCACGGCCAATCTCGTCTACACGCTGAAGTTCAACCAGCCGGTCAGCGGCCTTTCCGCCGACGACTTCACGGTCACGAACGGCACCGTGGGTGCCGTGGCCGGATCCGGGACCACCTGGACCGTGGGCGTGACACCCGCGGCCAACGTGGCTTCCGGCACCATCGGGCTGACCCTGAAGGCCGGTGCGGTGCAGGGCGCGGCCGGCAACACGAACGGCGAGGTGACCAGCAACGCCCAGGCCATCGACAGCAAGGCGCCGACCGCCCCGGGACTGAGCGCCCTTTTCAATACCATCGTGGACCTGCAGACCAGCATGGGCGAGGTGGTGATGGAACTCTATCCCACCAAGGCGCCCTATGCGGTGAGCAACATGCTGCGCTACGTGGATGGGGGTTATTACGACGGCACCATCTTCCACCGGGTGATTGCGGACTTCGTGATCCAGGGCGGCGGATTCACGGCGGGACTGAATCCGATTCCCACCTATTCGCCCATTCCGCTGGAGTCCCAGAACGGCCTGTCGAACCTGCGCGGCACAGTGGCGATGGCCCGGACGAGTTCGCCCAATTCGGCGACCTCCCAGTTCTTCGTCAATCTCAAGAACAACACGTCCCTCGACTATGCCAGCGCCGCATCGCCGGGTTATGCGGTGTTCGGCAACGTCGTGTCCGGCATGTCCACCGTGGACGCCATCGCCGGCGTTCCGACGGGTACCGTGGGGCTCTATCACGACGTTCCGTTGGCGGACGTGGTGCTCACGCATGCGAGCGCGAGCCGGATCAGCAGCACCGGAACCCTTTTCCTCGGCAGCCTCGAGGCCGGCGCCACCTGGCAGTACAGCCTGAATTCGGGTACGACCTGGACGAACGGCAGCGGCAACAGCTTCACGATGCCGGCCGGAACCTATACCACGGGCATGCTGCGGATCCGGGAGACCGACGTCAATGGAAACCAGGTGTCCGTCACCCCGCCGATCGGCACCTACGTGGTGGACAAGACGGCGCCGGTCGTGACGGGTTTCAGTCCGGCCGACAACGCCCTGGGGGCGTTGACCGGCGCCAACGTCGTCGTCACGTTCGGCGAGAAGGTTCGCCTGGGGGCCGGCAGCATCGTGCTGAAGAACGCCGCCGGTGCGACGGTGGAGTCCTTCGACGTGGCGAACAGCACCCGGCTTTCGGTCAGCGGAACGACATTGACCGTCGATCCCACGGCGGACCTGGGCCTCAACTCGAAATACAGCGTGGTGTTCGCCGCCGGGACGGTGAAGGATCTGGCGGGCAACGCGTATGCGGGGACCGCCGCCTACGATTTCACCACCCAGGGGGCCCCCGTCGAAGGCGGGGAAGGCAACGACACCCTCCAGGGCAGCAACGTTCCCGAAAGGATATTCGGATTCGGCGGCGACGACGTGCTGTTCGGCAAGGAGGGACCGGACACGCTATCGGGAGGCCTCGGCAACGACACCCTCGACGGCGGTGCGGGGCCGGACCGGCTGGTCGGTGGTGCCGGGAACGACAGTTACCGCATCGACGATCCGGCCGACGCGGTCGACGAGGAAGGTAACACCGACGCCGCGGATCTGGCCCTGGCCAGCATCAACCTCGACCTGGCGGACGGCCGCTATTCCGGGGTCGAGAACCTGACCCTGGTCGGCCTCCTGCCGCTGAACGGATCGGGCAATGCCGGGGCGAACCTGCTCACGGGGAACGAGGGCGCCAACGTCCTCGACGGCCGTGGCGGTGCCGATACCCTGGCGGGCGGAAAGGGTGGCGACACCTACATCGTGGACGACGCGGGGGACGTGGTGACGGAGACGTCGGCGCTGGCGGCGGAGATCGACCTGGTGAAGTCGGGGGTCGGGTTCGTGCTGGGGGACAACCTGGAGAACCTGACCCTGACGGGGTCGGCGGCCATCGACGGCACCGGCAACGGGCTGGCCAACGTGCTGCTGGGCAACGACGGCGCGAACGTGCTGGACGGGCAGGGCGGGGCGGACACGCTGAAGGGCGGCAAGGGCAACGACACCTACCGGGTGGACCTGAAGACCGTGGGCAGCGGCGCGGCGCAGACCGTGGCGCTGGAGGACGGCATCACCGAGAACCCGAACGAAGGGACGGATACGCTGGTGCTGCGCGGCGGTGCCGCGCTGGTCAATGCCACGACGCTGATCCTGGCGGTGAATCTGGAGAACCTGGATGCGGGCGGGACGGGGAGCACCAGGCTCAACCTGACCGGCAATGGCGCGGCCAACCGGCTGACCGGCAACGGGGCGGACAACGTGCTGGACGGCGGAATGGGCAACGACACGCTGGCCGGTGGTGGCGGCAACGACACCTACCTGGTCGATGCGGCGGGCGACGTCGTGATCGAGGAGGGCGCAGGCGGGACGGACCTGGTGAAGGTCGGGATCGGCGCTGCGGGCGGCACCTACGTCCTGACGGCGGAAGTGGAGAACGCGATCCTGACCGCGGCGGTGGCGTACAACCTGACGGGGAACGAACTGGGGAACCAGCTGGCCGGCAACGGAGCGGCGAACGTGCTGGACGGGGGGGCCGGGGCGGACACGCTGGCCGGCGGGGCGGGCAACGACAGCTACGTCGTGGACGACGCGGGCGACGTGGTGACGGAACTGGCCGGCGGCGGGACGGACACGGTGCTGGCGGGCATCGCCTGGACGCTGGCCGACAAGGCGAACCTGGAGAACCTGACGCTGACGGGGAGCGGGGACATCGACGGCACGGGCAACGGACTGGCCAACGTGCTGATCGGCAATGGCGGCGCCAATGTTCTGGACGGCGGTGCCGGCAACGACACCCTGACGGGGGGGCAGGGCAACGACACCTATCGCGCCGGCATCGGCGACCTGGTGGCCGACGGCCGCGGCCTGGTCTCCGGCGGCGGTTCGGACCGGCTGGACATCCGGGCGGCCACGGCGGGGCTGAGCGTCGCCCTGGCGGCGGCTTTCGACAGCTTCAGCCAGGACCTGAAGTTCAGCCGCGTCAATGCCGGCAAGGACCTGCGCATCGACTTCGCGGTGAATGGTGGCGCCTCGGCCGGTGCGATCACGGTGGCGGGCATGAATGCCGTCGACACCATGGTCGAGACCCTGCGCCTCTTCGATGCCAATGGCAACCAGATCGGCGGCGACATCGACCTGACCTCGGTCTGGGGCGCGTCGGGGGCGACGGCCAAGGCGCTGACGCTGGGCGCGTCGACCAGCGACTACGGCCTGCTCGTGCAGGCGTGATGCAAACGCCGAGGCGGGCCGGGGTGCCGGCTCGCCTTCGCCGGATTTTTGAGGCTGACAACCCCGATCCAACCACCAAGGACACGAAGGACACCAAGAAAAGCAAGGAAAGCAAGGAAAGCCCGGAGAGCCTTGACCCGCGCCATGCGAGCCGGGTAGGCACCCGGATCCTGGCCAATGACCTGGTTTCCTCTGTGTCCTCTGTGTCCTCTGTGGTGAAGACGCTTTTTCGACCTTCGATCGCCGCCGCGCCGTCGGGCGCCGCGGGCCTCAGTTGCTGAACGCGGGAATGTCCGTGATCGCCCGGCCCAGGATCAGGGCGTGGACGTCGTGGGTGCCCTCGTAGGTGTTGACCACCTCGAGATTGACCATGTGGCGGGCGACGCCGAACTCGTCGGAGATGCCGTTGCCGCCCAGCATGTCGCGGGCCATGCGGGC
>DAOLKI010000253.1:0-4501 GCA_035331665.1 Rhodocyclaceae bacterium | reverse complement strand
TCATGCGCTCCGTGCCGCTGGTCATGGTGATCCTGTGGTTCTTCCTGGTCATCCCGATGCTCACCGGCCGGCCGCTGGGCACCGAGGCCTCGGCCCTGGTCACCTTCACCGCCTTCGAGGCGGCCTACTACGGCGAGATCATCCGGGCCGGCATCCAGAGCATCCCGCGCGGCCAGGCGGACGCGGCACGGGCCCTGGGGCTGACCCGGGCGCAGGCCATGCTGCACGTGGTGCTGCCCCAGGCCGCGCGCAACATGCTGCCGGTGCTGCTCACCCAGACCATCATCCTGTTCCAGGACACGTCCCTGGTCCATGCCATCGGCGCCAAGGACCTGCTGAAAGCGGCCGAGATCGCGGGCAAGAACTACAACCGCCCGGTGGAGATGTACGTCTTCGTGGCCGCGGTCTATTTCGCCGTATGCCTGTCCCTGTCGCTGCTGGCCCGGCGGCTGCGGAGCCGATTTGCGCCCGTCGGAGCGGGGGCGCGCTGACGGGCTGCGGCGCGGGCGCCCCCCGAACATCCTTGCCGCAGAGGCGCGGGGGCGCAGGGGAAATCAGCGAATTCAGCGCGTCGGGAGTACGCGCGCCGCGTCCGGTTCGCCGGCCGGCGATCTTCCCGGGTTCCGCCGGTGCCTGAGGTTCCTTCCGGGCCCCCGTGTCGCGGCCGTCCGGCTGCGCTCCGGAATGCAAAAAGGGGCGCGACGGTGTCGCGCCCCCGGGACGGGCTGCCGGCCTTCACAGGGACTTCTTGTTCGGCACGTAGCGCTCGGCGAAGCTGTCGTAGTGGTAGTTGCGCTGGAACTGCGCCAGTTCGGCCTTGACCTCCGACCGGCTGATCGCCGCCAACGGCGCCGGCCGGTTCGGCACGGTGCTGGACAGGAAGGTGTCGTAGTGGTGCGTGCGCTGGAACTCCGCCAGGGCGGTCTTCACCCCGGCGCGGTCGGCGGGCGCGGCGGTGTCCGGCGTGTTCGGCACGTAGCGCTCGCTGAAGGTGTCGTAGTGGTGGGTCTGCTGGAAGGCGGCCAGTTCGGCGCGCACCTGGTCGCGGGTGAGGTCGTCGGCGGCCTGGGCGCCCAGGCTGGCGGCGGCGATCAGGGAAACGAGGGCGGCGGAGAGAACGTTGCGGGTTTTCATGATGCTTCCTTTCGTCAGGGTTGAGGTGTCGGGCAGGACGGCCGGTGTTTCCCTGGTCCGTCGTGCTTGGAACGCACTTTATTCACCCCTGTGCATTCAATAAATAGCGGCACGGACAGCCATCTGTTGCGATAATCGCAATAATCCCAAAGACCTCACCACAGAGGCACAGAGACGCAGAGAAAACGCAGAACATCAAGGGCTTGCGAGTGATGTTCGCGCCACCCATCGGGCGAGTGCCGCAACCCCGACAAGTCCTTGGTTCTCCTCTGTGAACTCTGCGGCTCTGCGGTTCGAATGCTTCATTTTGGATAATCCGCTTTCAGGAGTTCCCGATGGACCGACTGCAATCGATGCGCGCCTTCAGCAAGGTCGTGGAGGCCGGCAGCTTCGCGCGCGCCGCCGCGCTGATGGACCGGGACACGGCCTCCGTGACCCGCCTGGTGGCCGACCTCGAACGCCACCTGGGCGCGCGGCTGCTCAACCGGACCACGCGCAGCCTCAGCCTCACGGAGGCCGGCACCGGATACCTGCTGCGCTGCCGGCGCATCCTCGAGGACGTGGACGACGCGGAGGCCCTGGCGCGCGAGAACACGGGCCAGGTGCGCGGCCGCCTGCGCATGCTCGCCGGCACGACGCTCGGGCTGGAGATCCTGGCGCCGCGCCTGGCGGGCTTCCGCGAGCGCCATCCGGATGTCATCGTCGAGCTCGACCTCACGGATCGCCCCGTGGACCTGGTCGGGGAGGGCTACGACCTGGCGGTGGGGCCGCGCCTCGCCGAGATCCCCGGCCACCTGGTGGCGCGCCGCCTGTTCGACACGCCGGTGATCCTGGCCGCCGCGCCCGGCTACCTGGCGGCCCGCGGCATTCCCCGGACGCCGGCGGACCTGGCCCGCCACGCCTGCCTGAACTTCCGCCACGAGGCCCTGCGCGAGCACTGGACTCTGCACGGCGCCGGGGGCGACCTGACCGTCCCCATCGCCACCGTGCTGCTCTCCAACAATGCCGATGTCCTGCGCGTCGCCGCGCGTTCGGGCATGGGCATCTGCGTCACCGGCGAGCGCGTCGTCGAGCAGGACCTGCGCGCCGGCACCCTGGTGCGCGTGCTGCCCGACTACGCGGTGGGCACGCTGGAGATCCACATCGCCTACCCGGGGCGCAGGTTCCTTCCCGCCAAGGTGCGCGCGATGATCGACTTCCTCAGCGAACTGGCGCAGGCGCCTGCCGGGCCTGCGCAGGCCGCCACGTCTTCTCCCCCGCCGGCACGGCCAGGGGCAGCCGGTTCTCCGGCGGCGGCAGCGGGCAGACGGCGAAAGGGGTGAAGGCGCAAGGGGGGTTCAGTGCCCGGTTGAAGTCCAGGACCAGGACGCCGCCGGGTGCGGGGCGATCGGCGAACAGGAAGCGGCCGCCCCCGTAGGTCTCCCGCCCGCCGGTCGCGTCGGCCACGACGAATTGCAGGCGCGCGGCGCCGGGGTCCTGGGGGCGCAGGCCGAATTCGCGGCCGGCCAGCGCGAAGCGCGCGACCTCCCCGTCCCAGTGCGCCGTGAGGCGCCAGGCCGGCGCGTAGGGAAAGCGGGCGATGCCCGCGAAATCGCGCCGGGCCGGCGCGTCGGCGTCGCGCACGCGCATCGCCAGGCGGCCGTCCCGCTCGATCAGGAAGAAGGAGAGGCGCCCCCGCCGGACGATGGCGGGGTGGCCGTCCCGGTCGGTCTCCAGGGCGGCCGGCGGGCCGTCGGCGGGGGCCCACTCGGCCGCCGGGCGGGCCGATGCGCCGGCCACGCGCAAGGTGCCCCAGAAGCCGCCGCCGGGCAGGCGAGGCATGCAGTCCGCATCGGCGCCGACCCGGTATTCCCCTTCGTCGAGCCATTCCAGGCCGACCAGGGTGAGCCAGCCCTCCTCGGCGGTCAGTTCGGCGATGCGCCCGCGGTGCCAGGCCTCGTGGGCGGCCAGGGCGTCCGCGTCGTCCGGTTCGATCGCATCCATGGGCCCGATGGTAAACCAGTCCCGCCGGGGGCGGACGGCGCCGCGGCCAGGAAGGGCGTGCATTCCGCGCTAGACTCCCCCGGTCGGAAACGAAGCCGCGTTCGCCACGTTCCCCCCGCGATGTACGAGACCCTGTTCAAGCACCTGGACCTGATCACCCGCCAGCGGGACCGGGTGCAGCTGGAGGTCGCCCTCGTCGAGGCGGCCCGGGAACTGCTCGGCGCCGGGCGGGCGAGGCTGCACAAGCTGCTCACGCTGCACGGCCGCGACATGGTCGGCGTCGTGGCCGAGACGGGCCCCGAGGGCGCGACGGTGGGCGAGGACGGTTTCGGCTGGCCGGAGGCGATCGGCCACCTGGCCCTGTATCCGCACCTGCAGCAGGCGGCGCGCGGCGATGCCTGCCACGCGGACACCGCCGCCGACACCGGGGAGCCCCGGGCCGTCCAGCCCCTGCGCCGCGACGGCGCGGCCTACGGGCTGCTCGAGGTGATCGGCGGCGACCCCGCCGGCCCCGCGCAGCGCGAACTGCTGGACGGGCTGGAACGCATCATGGGCAACTGCCTCGCGCTGCTCGACTACAGCGAACTGGACACGCTGACCGGCCTGCTCAACCGCAAGACCTTCGACGTCTTCCTGATCCGCATCCTCTCGCGGCTGCACGTGCCCGGCGACGGGCCGGACGGCGGCGGCCTGCCGCGCCGGCGCCAGCCCCAGCCCGAGGTGCGCGACCACTGGCTCGCCGTGGTGGACATCGACCACTTCAAGCGCGTCAACGACACCTTCGGCCACCTGATCGGCGACGAGGAGCAGCACCTCGTCGCGAACATGATGAAGGAATCCTTCCGCGCCCAGGACAAGCTCTTCCGTTTCGGCGGGGAGGAATTCGTCGTGCTGCTCAAGCCGGCCACCGCGGCGAATGCCCGGATGGTCTTCGATCGCTTCCGCCGGCGCATCGAGGGCTATGCCTTTCCCCAGGTGGGACAGGTGACGATCAGCATCGGATTCGCCCGCATCGGCGTCGGGGACTCGCCCACCGCCGTCATCGACAACGCCGACGAGGCCCTCTACTGGGCCAAGCACCACGGCCGCAACCGGGTCGCCCACTACGAGGCGCTGATCGCCGACGGCGAACTCCAGCCGCGCGGGCCGGTGGGATCGGATGTCGAACTTTTCTGACCTCGAAAACGCGGTCTTACCACGAAGGACACCAAGGACACCAAGGGGCACCGGGGAAACCGATGACGAATGGCTTTCCGCGCCGGGTGAAGCCGGGGTGACCGGCAAGCGGCAGATTCCGGCACCCGGGCGGTGAGGAATCGGGGCTGATTCGTTCGGGCGAGGCCGGCAGCCGGCGGACCCCCGGTCAGGCCGACTCCGCCCAGGC
>DAOLKI010000252.1:0-4501 GCA_035331665.1 Rhodocyclaceae bacterium | reverse complement strand
TCATGATCTCTCCCTTACCTCCTCTTCACGAGGCCTGCCAATGATTCCGACGACCTTTCATCCGACTGCATTCATCAGGCTGATGACGCTTTGGCTGGTCGTCGCGCTCGGGCTCGGCGGCGGTCTGGCCAAGGCGGACGACACCGTCTGCGCACGGGTGAAGATCGAACTCAAGCAGACCCTGACGCTGGAGCGCCAGGGTTTCGAGGCGCAGATGACGATCGCCAACGCGTTGGACACGGTGGACCTGACGGACGTCGAAATCACCGTCAAGGTCGCTGAAGAAAACGGCACGCCGGTGCTGATCACCAGCGATACCAACGACACCTCGGCGCGTTTCTTCATCCGCCTCACCGACACGCAGAACATCGGCGACGTATCCGGCAACGGCCGGGTGAATGCCAAGACCACGGCCAGCGCCACCTGGCTCATCATCCCGGCCCCGGGCGCGGCGGGCACCAGCCCGCTGGGCAAGAAATACCTGATCGGCGCCAGCCTCAAGTACAAGTTCGGCGGCGAGACCCAGGTGATCGACGTCTCGCCGGAACTGATCACGGTCAAGCCCATGCCGCTGCTGATCCTGGATTACTTCCTGACCCAGAACGTCATCGGCGACGACCCGCTGACGCCGCAGGTGGAGGCGACGGAGCCCTTCACGCTCGGCGTGCGGGTCAAGAACAGCGGCATCGCCACGGCAAAGAACCTGAAGATCGATTCCGCCCAGCCGCGGATCGTCGATAACCAGCAGGGCCTGCCGATCGCCTTTCGCCTGACGGGGAGCTATCTGAACGATGCCCCGGTCGCCAATTCGCTGCTGATGAATTTCGGCGACATCGCCGGCAACAGCGCCAAGGTCGGGCGCTGGATCATGGAAAGCTCCCTGGCCGGGCGCTTCGTCGATTTCAGCGTGCGTTTCAGCCATGCCGACGAACTCGGCGGCACGCTGACTTCCCTGATGCAGGCCACCAATGCCCATTTGCTGATTCGCGACGTACGCGTCGACCTGCCGGGACGGGATGTCTTCCGCGACTTCCTGGCCAAGGATGGCGACGTGTTGCGGGTCTATGAATCCGACGGCCTCGACAGCGAGGTGCAGGACGTTTCCGCAGCCGCCAGCCTTACGGGTGGCGGCGGCAGCTATCGCATCAACCTTCCGGCGACCCAGGGCTTCGTCTATGCCCAGTTGCCGGACCCCAATCAGGGCGCGATGGTGCTGACGACCCTGACCCGGGCCGACGGCAAGACCATGCTCCCGGAAAACCTCTGGCTGTCCAAGACCCAGAACCCCAACACCAACCAGTGGGAGTACTGGGTGAATGTCTTCGACGTCAACACCGTCGGCGTCTATGACATCGGTTTCGTGCCGCCGTCCGGCCCGGCCCAGCCGCCCACCCTGCCGGCGATACCGGACAGGGTGGTCAAGGAAGGCGTGCAGCTCAGCTTCATGGTCGAGGCCACGGGGCAGGGCGGGCGTCCGGTGACGCTGTCCGCCACGCCCTTGCCCTCCGGCGCCACCTTCCTCGCGCAGCCGGCCAGCCCGTCGGCGCCGGGCACCAGCCGCGCCCTATTCGACTGGACCCCGCTCAAGGGTCAGGCCGGCCTGTACCTGATCAGTTATGTGGCGACGGACGGCGCGCTCAGCGCCACGCGCACCGCCACCATCAAGGTGGAGGTCGATGCGCCGCCCCCGGGACCCGCCACGCCGACCATCGACCAGCCGGCCTCGGGCGCCCAGGTGGCCAACCTGCGTCCGCTGCTGTCGGTCAATACCGGTGCCGACCCGGCCGATCCGACCCGCCAGGTGGATTTCGAGATCTACCAGGACGAAGCCATGGCCAGCAAGGTCGCCTGGGGCAGCACGGCCAGGCCGGCGGGCACCCCGGGCTCGGTGAAGCTGCAATTCACGCCGGCGGCCGACCTCCAGGACAACACCTGGTACTGGTGGCGCGCGCGCGCCTACGATGGCGGCAGCGTCTACAGCGCCTGGGCGAACGGCCGTCTCTTTGTGAACCTCGCCAACGACGCGCCGGAAACCTTCAATCTCTCCACGCCCACGCCGGGCGCCGAGGTGCGCGAGGCGCAACCGCTGCTCACCTGGACCAACAGCAGCGACCGCGACGGCGATGCCATCACCTACCGCGTGGATCTGTATCGCGACGCGGCGCTGACCGACCGTATCACCGGTGCCGCCAATCTGCCGCCGGGCGCGGGTGGCGCGGCGCCGGGCGCCACGGCCTGGGCCGTCGACCAGCCGCTGGTGAACCACGCCACCTACCATTGGCGCGCCGTGGCACGGGACAGCAACGGCGCGGAAACCGCCACCGTCGCCCGTTCCTTCGTGGTCGATACCGGCAACACGCCGCCCGCGGCCCCGTCGATCTCGTCGCCCGCCGACAACGGCGTGGTCACCGCACCGGCCGTGTCGCTGGTGGCGCAGAACAGCAGCGACGCCGAGAACGACGCGCTGCACTACCTGTTCGAGCTGGATCAGGTCAATACCTTCGATTCCGGGGCCAAGCAGGCGTCCGGCCCGGTCAGCCCCGGCACCGGCAGCACCGCCTGGGCCGTCGGCGGCCTGACCGAGAACCGGCGCTACTGGTGGCGCGTGAAAGCCACCGACGGCCGCGCCGAATCCGGGTGGACCGTGGCGAACTTCCTTGTGAACGCGGTCAACGAGGCGCCGCCGACGCCCACCGTCGCCAACCCCGGCAGCGGGGCCTGGAGCTCGACCCTGCAACCCTCCCTCGAGGCGAACCCGGTGCTCGACCCCGACGGCGATGCGGTCAGCTATCGCTTCCAGGTTTATCGCAACAGCACGCTCGCCAGCCTGGCGACCGAGGGCGTGTCCGCCAGCGGGGCATGGATCGTCGGCGCGCCGCTGACCGACAAGACGACCTACTGGTGGCGGGTCCGCGCCGAGGATGCGCAAGGCGCGGCCTCCGCCTGGTCCGCCGCCGCGGTCCTGTATGTCAGTACCGGGCCCTATCAGGATCCCTCCATCCAGCTCGTTTCCCCGGCCAGTCCGGTGGTGCCGGACGCGAGCCGGAAGGTGACCCTGTCCTGGCTGGGCGTCGATCCCAACATCGAGCCCACGGTCGCCCTCTACTACGGCACCACCGGCAGCGGCTATGCGGGCAACCTGATCGTCGATGGCTTGCGCCAGCCGGCGGGTTCGCAGACCGGCAGCTATGCCTGGGACGTGTCCGCGCTGGCGCCCGGCGCCTACTACCCGTATGCGGCGATCTACGATGCCAAGGGCATCGGCCGGGCGTATGCACCCGGCGCGGTGGTGATCCCGACCGCCACGCAGGCCGGCTCGATCGTCGCGCAGCCCTCGCTGGTGCTGATTTCCGCCACGGACAACACGGTCGGCAACGTCCAGGTCCGGCTTGGCCGGGCGCCGACGCGGGACGTGGTGGTGCCGTTGTCGGTGAGCGCCGCGCGCGGTCCCTTGGTCAACCCCTCGTCGCTCACCTTCACTCCCGCGAACTGGAACGTGCCGCAGACGGTGACGCTGCAGGCGCAGTCCGGTTGCGGCACCGGCTTGCAGACGTATTCGCTGCTGGCGGGCAAGGCGGTGAGCCTCGATCCGGACTACATCGGCGTCTCCGCGCCCAGTGTTTCGGTATGGGACATCAGCAACCTGCTGCTTTCGCCGCAGACCAACATCGCCAACCTGAACGTGTGCCACCTGAGCCAGATGTCGGCGAAGAAAGTAAACAATAGGTGGGAATACACCTTCCAGGCCGAGCTGACCAATGGCACGGGGGCGGCGCTCAACAGCGTGAACGCGACGGCGACCCTGGCCTCGTCGATCTACACCTCCCTCTTCGGCATACGGGTGACGGAGGATTCGCTCGCGTTCGGGGCGGTCGGCGTCGGCGAGACCGTGAAGAGCGTGGATACGATTACCATACGCAGCAACGTGAAATTGCCGGTCAGCGGCCTGCCCCTGATCGACCTGATCCTGAAATGGAAGCTGACCGTCCGATGACCGCGCATCCCGAGTCCGCCTTGCTGCCCGTGCGGGGGCGGCGGCCCGCACGGGGTTTCACGCTGCTCGAACTGCTGGTGGTGATCGTGATCATCGGCTTGCTGGCGGCCTACGTCGGGCCACGCTACTTCGCCCAGCTCGGCAAGTCGGAACAGAAGACGGCGAAGGCGCAGATCGAAGCCTTCGGCCGGGCCTTGGACGTATACCGCCTGGATACCGGCCGCTATCCGACCACGGAGCAGGGCCTCAACGCCCTGGTCGTGAAGCCCGCCGACGAGGCCAAGTGGCGCGGCCCCTATTTGCAGAAGCAGGTGCCTCTCGATCCCTGGGGCAAGGCCTATGTCTATCGGGCGCCGGGGCAGGGTGGCGACTTCGACCTTCTGTCGTACGGCAAGGACGGGCAACCCGGCGGCGAGGACGACAACGCCGACGTCAGCTATCGTTGAGGGCGGCCGGTGCGCGTACGCCTGAAGGTGATCGGGCCGGATCAGCGGCCCACCGAAATCG
>DAOLKI010000251.1:0-4518 GCA_035331665.1 Rhodocyclaceae bacterium | reverse complement strand
CCACCTCGTGGGCCGGCGCGAACGGGAACCGGTAACGGGCCGCCTCCGAGATGGGAAAAAGGTCCAGCCGGCGCCCGTCCTCTTCCGTGCTGTAGTAGCCGTCCAACTGGTTCGCCGGTCGCCCGGTGCACAGGAAATGGTAGTCATCCACGGCCACGTAGCGGATACCGGTGTCTGCCAGCGAGGGGACGACCGCCGATTCCCAGACCCGTTCGGTGAGCCATGCCCCGCGCGGCCGGATGCCGAAGTGCCGTTCGATGCGGTCCGACAGGGCCTCGATCTGGGACACCCGGTCCCGGTGCGGGATGGAGGCAAGCACGGGTTCGCAGTCGCCGGAACCGAACCATTCCACCTGCCCGCGCCGGGTCATCGTGGCCAGGCGCTCCATGTCCTTCGGGTATCTGCGCAGCAATTCCCCGAGAAGCCAACCGGAGAAATGGACGCTGAAACGGAATTCCGGGTAGTCGGCCAGGACCTCGATGAACATCCGGTAACAACGCAGATGGGCATCCTCGATGACCTCGGGAAAATTGCCGACGGGCTGGTGGGCATGAACGCCGAACAGCAGGGCGACGGGGGCGGTGGTCAAGGCTCGGTCTCCTGGAAGGTGTCGGGACCCCGGCGCGGCGTCGTACGGGGCCGACGGATCGGGGGGAGGTTCGTAACGGAATTCATGGGTGCGTGGCGGGACCTGGAGGCCTGCCCGCCTTCGCGCAATATCCGGTCAGACGCCCTCCGTCGCGCGGCGCATGGTGCCGGACAGGCCAGTGCCTGCCCCTGCCCCGCGGGAAATGGACGTCGCCAACTGGACGGGTGCCGGCAGGTCGAGAAGTCGATAGAGATTGGCCAGATTCCGCCGAAACAGCCGGTCGAAACTGGAGACGGCCTCGGCCGGGTTGTAATCGCCGAACCACCAGAACCAGTCGGAACTCTCGCAGACGGCCAATTGTGCTTCGGCGATCGCACGTCGGTTCTCGTCGAGGCGGCCGGAGGCCATCACCGTGTCGTAGGCCTGCTTCGCTGCGCAAAGGAGGTCCCATGCGCGATTCTTGTCCGCTTCCCCGATCCAGGTCGACAGCGTGCCGAACACCCAACTGCCGGCCTGGATGCGCGGGAGGACGCTGGGCGGCGGCTCGGTCTTTCTCGACAGGATGTCGGCATAGGTCGTGGTCGTGACGCCCGTCTGCTCCGCGAGCAAGCCGTAGAAATCCTCGAAGAAGTAGAAGCCGTTGTAGGGGTAGTGCTCCCAGGCGTTCTCGCCATCCATGATGATCGACACGATCGGCGTCTCGTCCGGTTCCGCCCCGGCCAGTATGCCGTTCAATTCACCGACCAGGTGCGCCGCCGCGTCGCGCCCATGCCATTTCGCGTAGTCGAAACCGATCAGGTCGGAAAGCCTCTCGTCCCTGAAGAAGAGCACCGGCTTGTCGCACCCGGCAAGGCGCCAGGGGCGGTAGGCGGCACGGTGATCGTCCATGCGGGCAGCGGCGAGGCTTCCGCGCAGAACGCCTTCCCCGCTCGCCAGCCAGCCGCAATCATGGGTTCCGATCTGGCGGACGAAGGCGTCCGAGACCGCCCCCTCGGCAGGCCACATGCCGACCGGAGGCCTGCCGAAACGCCGGGCATGCGCGCCACGCCCGTTGGAGACGTGAGCGTCCAGTCGGGTCCGCCCGCCGGGATAGGCGGTGGCGACGGGGAGCGGAGCGCCGGGCTGGCTTTCCCGCGCAACCGCGAAATCCAGCAGCAACGGGCCCAGCGGGTGGGTGTCCGGCGTGCAGGAGAGTTCGATGCGTCCGGCGGCGGCAAGGGCTCGATACCGCGGAATGACGTTGCGCACGGTGCGCCCAATCCAGGCCAGAAGCCGGCGCCGCTCATCGACGCCATAGCCTTCGCCGCGGCTCATCAATTCCGTCAATAGCGGCTCGCGGCGGCGTTCCGTCTCCCCGCTCCAGGCAAGGTGGTACCAGGTGACCAGATCGGCGAAGTATTGGGGCGACAGGTAATTCAGGCCGGCCTCGCCCTCGCGGGTTACGAATCCATAGATCTCGTGCAGCCGCCGGTAGTGGGGAAACGGCTCGAGCATCGTCTTGTGGTTCGCCTGGAAGCACGTGTCGAGCAGGTAGCGGCGATCTTCGGGATCCAGCCGTTCCAACTGCGGATCGGCGAGCATGCGCAACAGCGGGTCGCGGAACTCACCGCGCTCGAACTGGGAGGCATAGTCCTCGATCTGGTCGAGAAGCACGGGCACGAAATTGACCACCGCACGGATCGCCGGATGGCGCTCCAGGTGATCCGCCATATCGCAGTAGTCCTTGATGGCGTGGAGGTAAACCCATGGCAACACGAACTCGCCGGTCACGTGATCCCGATAATCCGGCTGGTGCATGTGCCAGAAAAGAACCAGTTCCACATGGCGTTCGGTCATGCGGCGCGCCCTCCCGGAATCCGCCCGCGGCCCGCCCCGTGAGGCCGCGGGCCGGTTTTGCGGGGTGTCGTGGCGGTCGACATCAGCGTATCTGGTGGAAGCGCTGGCCGAGCATCTCGGGGGTCACCAAGGTCACGCCCTTTTCCGAGACATGAAACCGTTTGCGGTCCTCAACGGGATCGTATCCGATCTCGAGACCGTCGGGAATCTTGCAATGCTTGTCGATGACCACCCGTCGCAGCTTGGCCTCCCGGCCCACCTCGACGGACGGTAGTATGACGGCGTCCTCCACCTTGGCGTGGGAATGCACGCGAACCCGGGAGAACAGCAGGGAACGCCGGACCACCGCGCCGCTGATGATGTCGCCCCCCGACACCATCGAATCGACGGCCATGCCCCGCCGCCCGTCGTCGTCGAACACGAACTTGGCCGGGGGCAACTGTTCCTGGTGCGTCCAGATCGGCCATTCCTCGTCGTAGAGGTTGAGTTCCGGCGACACCTTGGTGAGCTCCATGTTGGCTTCCCAATAAGCATCGACGGTACCCACGTCCCGCCAGTAGGGGATGCCGGAAGGCCCGGTGCCGACGGTGCTGTCGGCGAATTCGTTGGCGAACACGCGGTAGCGCTTCACGGCGTGGGGAATCAGGTCCTTGCCGAAATCGTGGCTGGAACGGGGATCGTCCGCGTCACGGCAGAGCTGCTCGAACAGGAACCGCGCGTTGAACACGTAGACCCCCATGTTGCATAGGGCCCGGTCCGGCCGGCCGGGAATAGAGGGCGGCGCCGCGGGTTTTTCCAGAAAATCGACCACGCGCTTGTTCTCGTCCACCCGCATCACTCCGAAGGCGCTGGCTTCCTCGATCGGGACGTCGATGCAGGCGACGGTCAGATCGGCCTGGCACCGGGCGTGCTGCGCCAGAATCCGACCGTAGTCCATCTTGTAGATGTGGTCCCCCGAGAGCACGAGCACGTATTCGGGAAGGTAGCGCCGGATCACGTCGAGATTCTGGTACACGGCATCCGCCGTCCCCTGGTACCAGTCCTCGCCGACCTGTTGCTGCGCCGGCAGCAACTCGACGAACTCCCCGAAGCGGCCGTCGAGAAAGCTCCAGCCTCGCTGCAGGTGGTGGATCAGGCTGTGCGCCTTGTACTGCGTCGCCACGCCAAGCCGGCGGATGCCCGAATTGACGCAGTTGGACAGCGTGAAATCGATGATGCGGAACTTCCCCCCGAAAGGCACCGCAGGTTTGGCACGCCAATCCGTCAACTGCATCAGGCGGCTGCCGCGTCCCCCTGCAAGGACGATGCCGAAGGTGGACCGCGTCAGATGACTGACGAATCGTCCGGACGTAACCGGATCCTGGCTGGAAAAATCTTCGTGCATGGCTTTCTCTCCCTGTCGTTACAATACCTCCAAATTCCCTACCAGTGGCCCATTACTTCCATGAACCCTCCAATTCCCCCGACAACACTGATCGAGGCGCGGGAGCATGATCCCTTGCGCCATCTTGGACTTCACCGCACGGGAAACGGGTGGATGCTCCGCGTGTTTCAGCCCCATGCCACGGAGGTGGCGGTGGAAGGCGGAGGGGAGTGGGTACCGCTCGCGCGGCAAGGAGATACCGATTTCTTCGCCTGGTCGGGCGAAGATCCGCCCTTTTCCACCGAGACCCCCTACCGGCTGCGTATCACGTCGGGCGATGACTGCCGGATCATCCACGACGCCTACAACTTCCCGTTGGTGCCGTCCGAACACGACATGTTCCTGTTCGGACAGGGCACCCTCACCCAGGCCTACGACTTCCTCGGGGCCAACCTGGCCAGCCGGCGCGGCGTCGACGGAATCTGCTTCCGGGTCTGGGCACCCAATGCGGAGCGGGTGTCCGTGATCGGCGAATTCAACCGCTGGGATGGACGTGTGCATCCGATGGGCAACCTCGGCGCATCGGGGATCTGGGAGCTGTTCATCCCGGACCTCCCGGTCGGAACCCTTTACAAGTTCGAGATTCGCAACCGGCACACAGGCGCCATCTTCGTCAAATCCGACCCCTACGCTAGGGAATGGGAAATGCGCCCCGCCACCGCCGCCCGGG
>DAOLKI010000250.1:0-4548 GCA_035331665.1 Rhodocyclaceae bacterium | reverse complement strand
GTTGTTCCATCTTGATGTCGTCCTCGAAAGTGATCAGCGTGCCGAGGGTCTCCTTTCCCTCCTCCTCGAAACTCGAGAGCACGCGCAGTCTGACCTTGTATTTGCCGGCGAATTCGACGGAGCGGATCTGCAGCACCTTGGAACCCAGGCTGGCCAGTTCGAGCATCTCCTCGAAGGTGATGCGGTCGAGTTTGCGCGCTTCGGGCACGATTCGCGGGTCGGTCGTGTAGACCCCATCTACGTCCGTGTAGATCTGGCACTCATCCGCCTTCAGTGCGGCCGCCAGCGCAACGCCGGAAGTGTCCGAGCCGCCACGGCCCAGGGTCGTGATGTTGCCCTGGTCGTCCACGCCCTGGAATCCGGCGACGACGACGACGGTGCCCTGATCCAGGTCACGCCGGATGTTCTCCCCCCCGATGTCGAGGATGCGGGCCTTGGTGAAGGTGTTGTCGGTGCGCACCGGCACCTGGCCGCCCGTGTAGCTCTTGGCCGGCACGCCCATGTCCTTGAGGGCCATGGCCAGCAGCGCGATGGTGACCTGCTCGCCGGTGGACACCATGGCGTCGAGTTCGCGTGCGTCGGGCTGGGGGGACACATCCTTGGCGAGGGCGATCAACCGGTTGGTTTCGCCGCTCATGGCGGACACGACCACCACGAGGCTGTGGCCCTCGGCCTTCCACCGGGCCACGCGGCGGGCCACGTTGCGGATTCGGTCGGGAGAGCCCATGGAGGTCCCGCCGTATTTCTGGACGATCAGTGCCATGCTGTCGGGGCTTGGAAGAAAGGGGCGAATTGTAGCCGATTTCATCCGGCTGACCGGCCCCCCGACCGGCCGCCGGACACCGCCGGAGCGCTCGTGGAGAAGCCCGCGGCCTCATCCCTCCCGCATTTTGGGCAGCGCCGAACGGACAGGCGGCCGGATCTCAGGGATTCGTCGTCACCGGCAGACCCAGGGCCGCGACGCGCGCCGCGAGTTCTTCCAGCCAGTCCTTCGGAAGCGGCGCGAGGCGTGGGGCCTCCGCCTGCCGAGAAGGCCGCGCGATCCCGTAGAGATGGACCCCGGCGATCGCGGGGGCGGCCTCGCGCAGCAGGGCCAGGTAGGACGCCAGTTCCGCCTCGGCGGGCGGCTCGCCGTCCAGGGCGAACATGCAGGTCTGCACCCAGGTCGGGCATAGCCCGGCGCAGGTTCTCAGGCGGCGCAGTACGGTGGCCGGGGTGGTGCGGGTTCCGTTGATCCGCAGGTGGCCCGCCGCCGTTCCCGCGTCGACCTTGAACCAGGCCTCGCCCTGGCCCGCACCTAGCGCTGTGAGCCCCCGGCGGGCCGAAATCCGTTCCACGAGGCTTCCGTTCGTGATGACCCGCCGCATGAGACGGTGCAAGCCTCGCCCGGCCAGCACGCGGTCGATCACGGCAACGGCCTCGGGGAACTCGGGGGCCGACAGCGGCTCCCCGTTCCCGGAAAACGCGATGTCCGCGATCCTGGTCCCCGGGGGAATTGCGAACTTCCGGCTCTCCAGCGGATCGGCGAGCAGTTCGAGAAACGTGCCGAATTCCGCCGCAAGGAGGCCGAGGTCCAGCGGCGGCGGGCCACCCCGCCGCAGGTCCGGCACCTGGCAATAGACGCAACGCCAGTTGCAGGCGTTGTTGGGGTTCAGATTGATGCCGATGGAGACGCCGCGCGCGCGCCGCGACAGCACCGGATAGACGTAGCGCATTCCCGCCGAATCGCGGCGGTGGTCGTCGACAGTCAGGGGAACGGCGATTCTCGGCATGCGGCAGCCGCCTATAATCCGGCCTTCCGAGGATAGCACCCTTCCCATGCAGATCACCCGCCGCCTGGAGTTCGACGCCGGCCACCGGATTCCCGACCATCGCAGCCAGTGCCGCCACCTGCACGGGCATCGTTATGCCATCGAGATCACCCTGTCCGGCGCAGTGATCGACGCCGCCGGACGGCCGGACAACGGCATGGTGATGGACTTTTCCGAGGTCAAGGCGATCGCGCAACGGTACCTCGTGGATCTCTGGGACCATGCCTTCCTCGTCTGGACGAGCGATGTTGCGGTGCGCGAATTTCTCGCCACCCTGCCCGGCCACAAGACCGTCGAACTCCCGAGGGTGCCGACCGCCGAGAACCTGGCGCGGCTCGCCTTCGACATCCTCGAACCGCTGTACCGGGACACCTACGGAAACCACCTTCGGCTGGAACGCATACGCCTTTACGAAACGCCGAACTGCTGGGCCGACGCCCGTCGTCCCTGACGGCCCGCGGGGTTTGTTTCTCTTTGCGAAATTCCATTCCGAAATATTGACACCCCGCCGGCCCTGGTTCAGACTCTCGCTTCCGTTTCCGGGACCAAGATAATGGGGATAAGAAACCCAAAAAACGCCGAAGCCGGCGGCGAGGAGGAAAAAGACCGGCATTTCGTGACCGCGCTGGCCCGCGGTCTGCAGTTGTTGCGTTGCTTCAAGCGCGGAGAACGCTGGCTGGGAAACCAGGAGTTCGCGCAGCGCAGCGGACTGCCGAAACCGACCGTCTCGCGGCTGACCTACACGCTGACCCGCCTCGGATACCTGGAGTACTCCCCTTCCCTGGGGAAGTATTCGCTCGGGGCCGGCGTGCTGTCCCTGTCCTATCCCTACATGTCGGGCCTCAACGTCCGCGACGTGGCGCGACCGCTGATGCAGGAACTGGCCGATTACGCGAAGGGCGCGGTGTCCCTAGGCGCCCGGGACGGCCTGCACATGATCTACGTGGAGATCTGCCAAGGCGGCCCCATGTTCCAGATGCGCATGGACGTGGGCTCCCGCATCCCGCACGGAACGACGGCGATGGGCCGCGCCTACTTCTCCGCCCTGTCCGAAAAGGAGCGCCGGGAATCGATCGAACGCTACCGGGAGATCACGCCCAAGAAGGACTGGCCCCGCATCAAGGAGGGCATCGAACAGTCCTTCCGCGACTACGAGAAGTACGGCTTCTGCCTCTCCCTCGGGGATTGGAATCCCGAGGTTTACGCCGTCGGCACCCCGATGGTGTCGCCGGAGAGCGGCCGCATCCTGGCCTTCAACTGCGGGGGACCGATCTACGGCATGACGCGGGAGAAACTCGTCGAGGATATCGGTCCCCGCCTGTGCACTCTGCGCGACAAGGTTCTGGCTGCCACGGGCGGCCATTTCTGAATTCCATTACAAGACAGGAGAACACGCCATGCTTGGCCAAATGATGAATACCCCGCTGCTGATCTCGTCCCTGGTCCGCCACGCGGACCGGGCGCACGGCGACACGGAAATCGTCTCCCGCACCGTCGAGGGCGACATCCACCGCTACACCTACCGGGATCTGCACAAACGTTCCAGGCAGCTGGCGTCGGCATTGCACGCGATGGGCGTGAAGCCAGGGGACCGGATCGGCACCCTGGCCTGGAACAACTTCCGCCACATGGAGATCTACTACGCCGTCGCCGGCATGGGGTCGGTCTGCCACACGATCAATCCGCGGCTGTTCCCCGAGCAGATCGTCTACATCATCAATCACGCCGAGGACGCCTATGTCTGCTTCGATTCCACCTTCATACCCCTGATCGAGCGGATCGCGGCGCTCTGCCCCGGGGTCAAGGGCTGGGTCCTCCTCAACGAGAAGGCGCGAATGCCGCAGGGTTCCAGCATCCCCAACCTGCTTTGCTACGAGGACATGGTGAACAGCCATTCCGATGCCTTCGAATGGCCGAATCTGGACGAGAATACGGCTGCCGGCCTGTGCTACACATCCGGCACCACGGGCAATCCGAAGGGGGTGCTCTACTCGCACCGCTCCACCGTGCTGCATGCCTATGCCGCAGCGCTTCCCGATGCGCTGAACCTCTCGGCCCGCGACACCGTCCTGCCGGTGGTGCCCATGTTTCACGTGAATGCCTGGGGCCTGCCCTACAGCTGCGCCGCCGTCGGCGCCAAGATGGTCTTCCCGGGTCCGCACCTTGACGGCAAGAGCCTGCACGAGTTGTTCGAGAACGAGAAGGTGACGCTGACGGCCGGCGTACCCACGGTCTGGCTCGCCCTGCTCAACTACGTCAAGGCCAACAACCTGCGCTTCTCGACCGTCCAGCGCACGGTCATCGGCGGTTCGGCGGCTCCCGCCGCGATGATCCGCACCTTCCAGGACGATTATGGCGTGCAGGTCATCCACGCCTGGGGGATGACGGAAATGAGTCCGCTCGGAACCGGCGGCACCTTCAAGGCCAAGCACCTGAGCATGGGTCCCGAAGAGAAGCTGGCGGTGCAGGCCAAGCAGGGCCGCGTGATCTACGGCGTCGAGATGAAGATCGTGGACGGCGAGGGCCTGGAGCTTCCCTGGGACGGCAAGGCCTTCGGCGACCTGCTCGTGCGCGGTCCGTGGATTCTGAACACCTACTTCAAGGGCGACGGTGGCAACCCGTTGCGCGACGGCTGGTTCCCGACGGGCGACGTCGCCACCATCGACCCGGACGGTTACATGCAGATCACCGACCGCTCCAAGGACGTGATCAAGTCCGGCGGCGAATGGATCTCCTC
>DAOLKI010000249.1:0-4548 GCA_035331665.1 Rhodocyclaceae bacterium | reverse complement strand
TCCAGGTAGCCGGCGTAGTCGCCCGGACGCGCGAACTGGAGCAGCTTGGCGACGATGAGGCGAATCCGGTGGATCTGTTCGCGGATCAGGCGGATCTCCAGGCGGACCGGACGGGCCGCCTCGCCCAGGATCTCGTCCAGGACATCGACATTGCCCTGGATCACCGCCACGGGGTTGTTGATCTCGTGGGCCACGCCGGCGGTCAATTGCCCGATGGCGGCCAGCTTCTCAGACTTGACGAGCTGGCTCTGCGCGTCGCGCAGGGTCCGGTTGGCCTCCTCCAGGGCGCGCGTTCGCTCGGCGACCTTGGCGTCCAGTTCGCCGCCCCAGCGCTTCAGCGCCTGCGTCTGCTCCTCGAGCTGGTCGAGCAGCCGGTCGAAATGCCGCGCCAGGGCGGCGAGTTCGTCCTCGCCCTGGACGCCGCCCACGCGGGCGCCGGCCTCGCCCTCCTCAATGCGGCGCATGGTCTGCTCCATGCGCTCGACGGGCACGAAGATGCTGCGCGCCCAGCGCCAGGAGACCACCGAGGCGACCGCGATGGTCGCCGCGAAGAGCAGTATGACGATGGCCAGGGCCAGGTGCTTGAAGCGCTGGAACGGCGCTTCCAGGAAGCCCACGTAGAGCATGCCGACCCGCTGCCCCAGGCTGTCCTCGACGGGCTGGTAGGCCGACACGTACCAGTCCTTGACCACGAACGCCCGATCCAGCCATGTGGCCCCGCGTTCCAGCACCTGCTCGCGAACCGCCCTGGAAACCCGGGTTCCGATCGCCCGTCCGCCCTCGAACAGCCGCACGTTGGTGGCGATCCGCACGTCGTCCAGGAACAGCGTGGCCGTGCCGTGGCTGTCCAGGGGCAGCGACCCCTGGGCGTAGACGATCTCGTTGATGCGGTCCACGAGCGCGAGGTTCCCGTTCAGCATGAGGCCGCCGACCAGGGCGCCCGCCGGCCGGCCGTCGGCCTCCACCAGGGGTGCCGCGGCATGGATGATCATCCCCCGGGCTTCCTGGGTGCGGGTGGTCGGCACGGCGTTCGGGGTCGGCAGGATCATGGTCACCGCCCGCTCGCGGAGGAGCGGGGAGATGGCCGACAGCTGTTCCGGCGTGAAGATGTCGATCGCCGTCCGCGGCTGGCCGGCCAGGGCCGTCTGCACGATACGCCATTCGCCGTAGGGAACGCCGATCGCAGGCCCGGTCCCCGCCGCCCGCACGCGGCCGTCCACTCCGATGACGATCAGGAAATCCAGCCCGGCGCCGCGCGCCTTTTCGCGCAGGAGTCCGGTCAGGGCCTCGCTGCCCCGGGACTGGCCGAGGAGGCGGGCGATGGATTCGGAATCCGCCAGACCCTGGACCCGGGCGCCGACGCCCTCCTTGACGCGCTCGAAATAGCCGTTGGCCACCGAGAGGTCCGAGTGGATCTTGTAGTTGAGCAGCCGGTCGTAATAGGTGCCGCCCCAGCCGACCAGGATGCCGATCAGCAAGGGCAGGACAGCGACCAGCGGCAGCAGGGCCAGCGCCACGAGGCGCGCCCGCAGCGACGCTCGCAAGGCATTGCCGATCCTCCCGGGCAGCTTCACAGGCCCCAGGCGAAGCACTTGCGCTCGAGGGTCTTGCGCGACACGCCGAGCCGGCGGGCTGCCTCCGATTTGTTTCCGTCCACGGCCGCCAGCACGGCGCGGATGTGGCGTTCCTCGACGCTGGCCAGCGACTCGTCCGGCGCGCCGGTCGTGGCGGCGGTTCCCCCGGGCACGGCACAGCCCCAGTTGTCCGGGAAATAGCCGAGGATCAGCGAACGCTCCACCAGGTTGCGCAGTTCGCGCACGTTCCCCGGCCAGTCATAGGCCTGCAGGCAGCGCAGGGCGCGCTCCTCGGGCACCAGCGGCCGGACCCCGAGCTGGGGCGCCAGATTCTCGACGAAATGGCTCACCAGGTCCCCGATGTCCTCGGGCCTCTCGCGCAGGGCCGGCATCGGCAGTTCCACCACCTGCAGCCGGTAGAACAGGTCGGCCCGGAATCTTCCGGCGGCCACTTCCGCCGTCAGGTCCTTGTTGGAGGCCGCCACGACCCGCACATCCACGGGGACCTCCTGCTCGGATCCCACGGGGCGCAGGCGCCTTTCCTCCAGGACACGCAACAGCTTGGCCTGCATCGGGTAGGCCATTTCGGAGATCTCGTCGAGGAACAGGGTGCCACCCCGGGCGTAATAGAAGAGCCCCTCGCGGCTGGCGCCCGCGCCGGTGTAGGCGCCGCGCACGTGGCCGAACAGTTCGCTCTCGATCAACTCGGGGGCGATGGCCGCGCAATTCACCGGCACGAAGGGGCCGGCGGCCCGTGTGCTCGCCTGGTGCAACGCCCGGGCGGCGACTTCCTTGCCGGTCCCCGATTCGCCCAGGATCAGCACGGTCGTCGGCATCGGCGCGATGCGCTGCAGCAAACTGCGGATGTCGGCCATCTCCCGCGACCGGCCGACGAGGCCTTCGAAGGCGCCGCCCGCCGCCACCTGCCGGCGCAACACGTAGTTCTCCCGCACCAGGTGCGAGCGCTCGACGCAGCGCGTCACTGCGTTGATGGCCTGGGCCAGGGTGAATGGTTTCAGCAGGAAATCCGAGGCGCCCCCGCGCAGCGCGTCGATGGCCGTCTCCACGTCGGCGAAGGCGGTCATCAGGACCACGTCCCCGGAGAAGCCCCGGGCGCGCAATTCGTGCAGCCAGGCCACGCCCGTCTTCCCGGGCAGGGAAATGTCGAGGATGATCAGGTCGAAGTGCCGGTGGGCGAGGACGGCCTCCCCTTGCTCGACACTGCCGGCGCTGGCCACCTCGCCGCAGCGTTCCTCCAGGGCCCGGGCGAGGAAGCTCACCATGCCGGGTTCGTCGTCGACGATCAACACCGCGTAGGAGCGCCAGGGTCGATCCCGCCCGTCGGCCGCTGCCTTCGCCTTTTCCTCCGCCATTCCTCGGACTCCTCCCGCGTGCGGGCACCCGACCATGCCGATCCGGCCCGGTGCCTTCGATGGAGCCAATGATAGCGCGAGGGAAGCGGGGGGGCCGGCGCCCGGGTGCTTGCTGACGCCGCACGGACAAATTGTCCGAGCCCCGCTCGGAACCATGGATCAAATAGTCTTAGCGGCTTGCATGATGCATCGACTTTCGAACCCTAAGTCACTGAACGGAAAGGAAGCGGATCGGCGGCACGAAAACTGCAATGGTATTGCCGTTTTGGTACCGAGGAGGAGGGACAGGAATCATGGAAGTCACACGGCGGCAGTTCTTCAAGATCTGCGGCGCCGGTTTGAGTGGGTCGAGTGTCGCCCTGATGGGATTCTCGCCCACGCCGGCCCTGGCCGAGGTGCGCAGCTTCAAGCTCGCCCGCGCCACGGAAACCCGCAACATGTGCCCCTACTGCTCGGTGAGCTGCGGGGTCCTCATCTACACGACCGGCGACAAGTCCAAGAACGCCAAGGCGGACGTGATCCACATCGAGGGCGATCCGGACAATCCCGTCAATCGCGGCACCCTGTGCCCGAAGGGCGCGGCCCTCCTCGACATGGTCAAGAGCCCGAACCGGCTCAAGTACCCGGAGGTGCGCGAACCGGGCAGCAGCGAGTGGAAGCGGATTTCCTGGGACGATGCGCTGACCCGCATCGCCAAGCACGTGAAGGCCGACCGGGACGCCAACTTCGTCGAGAAGAACGCCGACGGCGTGACGGTGAACCGCTGGAACACCACCGGCTTCCTCGCCTCCTCGGCCTGCAACAACGAAACCGGTTACCTGACCCACAAGATCCTTCGCTCGCTCGGCAATGTAGCCTTCGACACGCAAGCCCGCATCTGACACGCCCCCACGGTATCCAGTCTGGGTCCGACATTTGGGCGTGGCGCGATGACCAACCATTGGGTCGACATCAAGAATGCCGACCTGGTGCTGATCATGGGCGGCAATGCCGCCGAGGCGCATCCCTGCGGCTTCAAATGGGTGGTCGAGGCGAAGAAGGACAGGAAGGCGAAGCTGGTCGTCGTCGACCCGCGCTTCACCCGGTCCGCTTCCGTGGCCGACTACTACGCGCCGGTGCGCGCCGGTGCCGACATCGCCTTCCTCGGCGGGGTGGTGAACTACCTGCTCGGCAGCGACAAGATCCACCATGACTACGTCAAGCATTACACCAACGCCAGCTTCCTGATCGACGAGGGTTTCAGGTTCGAGGACGGGCTGTTCTCCGGCTACAACGCGGAGAAGCGCAACTACGGCAAGGACACCTGGAAGTACCAGCTCGACAAGGACGGCTACGTCAAGGTCGACGACACCCTGCAGAGCCCCAACTGCGTGTTCCAGCTGATGAAGCAGCACTACAGCCGCTACACGCCGGAGATGGTCAGCAAGGTCAGCGGCACGCCCAAGGACCAGTTCCTCAAGGTCTGCGAGTACATCGCTGAGACGGCGGCGCCCAACAAGACCATGACCATCCTGTATGCGCTGGGATGGACGCAGCATTCGGTCGGCTCGCAGAACATCCGCACCATGGCCATGATCCAGCTGCTGCTGGGCAACATGGGC